>JAPKDO010000292.1 GCA_028822535.1 Acidimicrobiales bacterium | reverse complement strand
GGGCCCGCCGTCGGCGCGTTCTTGCAGGTGGTGTACATCGCAGTGTTTCGGGACCCTCGTGCAGCCGGGGAACACACAACACTTGTCCCGGGCGGCGATCGCTCGACGTTGGCGCTTCGAGAACCGTTCGGCGGCGTCGTTCGCGTCGAGGATCCGGGTCTTCCCGCCGAAGAGCGTGACGACCAGGGACGTGTCGCACAGCATCTGTTGGGCGGCGGAGCGGGTGAGGTTCCAGCCTTCGCCACGGAGCACGAGGTCGTCGAGGTCGGTGATGTCGCGGGTGCCGGACAACGTGCGGAGGTCGATGTGGGCGTTGACGGTGACGCCGGAGCGGGGGCGGGTGCGGCGGGCGGCCCGTCGGCGGTGATGCCGGTCGGCTTTGCGGATCTTGGATCGCAGGAGGTCGAGGTCGTCGAGGCCGTTGTTGGCCGGGTCCAACGCTTCGTCCAACCGGTCGCCGGGGTAGCTGCCGTCGTAGGTGTCCTCGGCGCGGAGCTTCTCGTCTTCGAGATCCTCGTCCGACAACGACGCGTCGGTGTCGTGGGTGAGACCGAAGACGGCCAGGTCGTCGAGTCCGTCGGCGCGGCGTTCGGTCAGGGTGCGTTGGTAGGGGGCGTTGGTGGGGTCGGGGTCTTGGGTGAAGGCGTCGATGGCGGTGCAGGCGTTCTCGAAGGTGACGGGCAAGAGGTCGCAGTGGATCTGGCCGCCACCGAAGAGGCGTTGGGAGAACACCACCGACTGACGTCGTACCCGTCGTGGGGCGAGGTGTTCGTCGACCCGTTCGCGCCAGTACCGGACCGCAGCATCGAACTCGTCGTCATTCCCGCCGAAGCGGACGAACGTGTCGGCGATCCCCGCCAGCCAGGGGGCACGCTCATCGGTCACGGCCCAGGCGAGCTTCTCGGCCCGACCCAACGACATTCGCCCATCCACGACCGCTGCGCACAGGCCGGCATGACGGGAACAGAGCTCGGCGATCTTCTCGAGCCGCTTCGCCTCACGAGCCGACAAACCCGTGTAGGCGATCAGCCACTGCTTCGCCGTCCGCACCCCGGCGGCGATCCACGCGGCATCGGGCCACAACTCCACCAGTGCCGCGATCGCCTGCCGCTGGGAAGACTCGTCGACGGCGACCACGGCAGCGGCCCGGTCCAGCTTGGCCCGCGCCCGCTCGGCGACATCGACGTCACGGGCGTAGGAGGCGGGACCGGTCATGCACCCCATCCTCCACGCGAGGGGTGACAGGAACTCCCGGCGTCAGATGCGTTCGAGGGCGCCGCCGTCGAAGATCGGCTCGATGCCCTCGCGTCCGATGTCCTCGTCGAGCGCCCGGGGATCGGGCGCGGCGACGGTGTCTCCGAGCGACGACGCGATCTCGAGGACGGTGGACAGGAGCGTGGCATCGCTGGACGTGTTGAAGAAGAGGTCGTCCTCGGCGAGCACGAAACGCACGGCACGCTCGATGGTCTCCTGGTCGCGGACGGGTTCGTACCAGGCGAAGCGCTTGGACTCGTCGTCTTCACGCCACCGTCGACGGGCAATCGCCTTGATGGTCTGGACCGCGACGCCGCGCTCCCGGCAGACCGAGCGGAGTCGGGCGACGTCGGCGGCGTACCCGGGATCGCGTTGGAGGATCGGGCTGTAGGGGAGCAGTACGGAGGCGAAGTCGAACTCGTCGAGCGAACGCAGGTGCATGCCGGCGATGCGGAGACCGTGCCCGGTGATCCCGAGGTGACGGACCAGCCCTTCGTCACGCGCCCCGGCGAGGGCGGCGACCGCGCCGTCGGCGGCGAACACCTGGGCCCATTCGTCCTCTTCGACGAGGTTGTGCAGTTGGATCATGTCGACGTGATCGACCTGCATGCGGGTGAGCGAAGCCTCCAGTTGTGCCCGTGCCGCGGGGCCCGATCGCTCGCCGGTCTTCGTCGCGAGGAAGACAGCAGAGCGATGGTCGGCCAGCCACGGAGCCAGCCGGAGTTCGGAGTCGCCGTAGCTCGCAGCGGTGTCGATGTGGTTCACGCCGGCGTCCGCGACGAGCGCAAGCGTCGCGTCGGCACGATCCTGGGACATCGCGCCGAGCGCGGCGGCACCGAAGATCACACGTGTGCTCGCGTGGGCGGTGCGTCCGAACGGTCGGCTCGGGATCATGGGCCTACCGTAGAACTCCTGGAGGGTCCTAGGGTCGGGACATGGCCGACCAGAGTCCCGAGACCGTCGTTCGATCGTTCCTTGAGGCGCTCGAACGACTCGACACCACCGCCGCGACCGAGTTGGTCGCCGACGACATCCTCTACGTCAATCGAGGCCTCCCCGCCGTGCGCGGCAAGGCCCAGTTCGAGCGGGCGATGGGCATGCTCGACACCTACTGCGACGACTTCGAGGCTCGCATCGACCACCTGGCGGTGAACGGCGACATCGTCCTCACCGAGCGTGTCGACCTGATCGGCCGTGGCGGCTTCCGGCCGGCGTTCTGGGTGTGCGGGACGTTCGAGGTGCGAGACGGAAAGGTCGTCGTCTGGCGCGACAGCTTCGACTTCGTCAACGCCACCCTGGCCTGCGTGAAGAGCCTGGCATCGATGGGGCTCCGCCGCATCACGGGCTGAGCCGGTTTCGTCAGCCGGGCGGGTTGTCCGCCACCTCGGCCCAGAAGTCCGCCGCCGTCCTGTCCCACCGAAGCCCGAGTTCGAGCGTCGCCATCTGGGCAGGGCTTGCATCCTCGGCCACGTCGTCGCGCACGGCGGACAGCGTCTCGATGCGTTCCTCGTGCACCTTCACCTGCGCCGCGGCGAGCGTCGCGATCGACTCGCGGTCTGCGGGATCGGAGAAGAACAACTTGAGCAGGCCTTCGTCCCGCAACTCGCCGATGTCCTGCGCCGGCATGCGTGCCCAGTCCCGAAACGCATCCTCGCCGGCCTGGGTCAGTCGGTAGAGCCGGCGTCTCCGGCCCGCGTCCTCCTGCTCCTCGACCAGCAGGTCGTCGTCGACGAGGCGCGTCGGCTCGGCGTAGAGCTGGCTGTGGGGAAACGGCCAGAAGTGTCCGATCGACACGTTCACCAACTGCTTCATGTCGTACGACGTGCACGGCTGGAGCATGTGCACGAGTCCGAGAACGACGTAGGACGTCGGCGTCAGAGCACGAGATTCGCCGTCGCCAACCACGGCCATCACTCTATGGCTGGGGCCGTGCCGTCACCCATGGGTCAGGCGGGCTCGCAACTCGTTCGGGGTCATGATCGCTCGCCCGTGCACCGCGGCCAGCCGATGCACTCGCTCGAGCAGCGTGAGGTTGCTCGCTGGCGTCTGACGCTCCGGGTCGAGATGGAGCGCGTCCTCGAGGCCGACGCGGACGCCATCGCCGACCGCGATGGCGATCGCGTGCACCGGCAGCTGGGCCGATCCGATACCGGCACCGCTCCACAGGCTGTCGTCGGGCAGGGACTGGACCATCGCTGCGATGTCGAGCAGCTCCGCCTGCGCACCTGCCACGTTGCCGAAGAAGAGGTTGAACAAGTGCGGTGGCCGCAGGACCCCCCGGCCGATGAGGTACTTCGCGTAGTTGACCATCCCGAGGTCGAAGACCTCGAGCTCGGGGATGATCCCTCGATCGTTCATCCGTTCGGCCAACCCTCGCACCGTGTCCGGGGCATTGACGCTCGCCGAACGTGCGAAGTTCAGCGAACTCAGCGTCAGCGACGCCATGTCCGGACGGAGGTCGTCGGGGAGGTCGAGCACGGCGGCGCGTTTGTCGATCTCGGGGACCGAGCGACCACTGCACGACACGCCGATGACCAGATCGGGCCGCTCGGACCGGATGCCCTCGATCATCTCGGCGTAGGGCTCGGGCCGCCAGGTCGGACGGCCGTCGTCGTCCCGCGCGTGCAGGTGGACCGTCGTGAGGCCGCGTTCGGCGCAGGCGAGGACGTCGGCGACGACCTCGGTCGGGGTAAGCGGCACCGCATCGCTCGTGGACCGGGTGGGGATCACGCCGGTGGGGGCGAGGTTGACCAGCAGGTCGTTCATGCTGCGACGCCCTTGTAGCCGACGATGTCGGAGCGCTGCACCGCTGCCGGATTGCCGACCACGATCGTCCGCTCGTCCACATCGCGCACGACGACGGCTCCGGCACCGACGACCGCGTTGGCCCCGACGCGGACGCCCGGGGTGATCACGGCGCCCGCACCGACGAACGCACCCCGTTCGACGTGGACACCGCCGGTGAGGACGCACCCGGGAGCCAGCGATGCGTAGTCCTCGAGTACGACGTCGTGCCCCACGTTGGCTCCACGATTGAGATGCACGAAGTCGCCGACGGCGACCCCGGCAGCGACGATGGCGCCAGCGTTGACGAGCACCCCCTCACCGGTCTCGGTCCGAGGCGCGACCACGGCGGTCGGGTCGATCACGGTCGCCATCGTCGTGAAGCCGACGGTGCGAGCCTGTTCGACGGCGTCACGCCGGTGGCCCGGGGTGAAGATCGGGATCACGACGTCGAGGTCGAGCCAGGCCGGATCGATCCCGTCGAGACCGGTCCAGGAAGGGATGCCCTCGGGTTCCGCGCCGTCGACGCCGTTGACGAAGCCGTGGACCGTCCAGTCCAGGCGATGCAGGATCCCGTGCACGTCGGCGACCATCGGACTGGCCACGCCGAACATCACGCAGTCCGTGGTCATCGTCGGGTCACCTCGAGCGGTTCCACACGAGGGCCCCGACGAGCGGTCGAGGGGCGAGGGGCCGAGGGGTCAATT
>JAPKDO010000025.1 GCA_028822535.1 Acidimicrobiales bacterium | reverse complement strand
GTGACCGCCCAACGGTCGCCGCCGACCTCCACGTGTGCCTCCCCGGCTGCCATCAGGTTGCGGTACCAGTTGGGGGCGACGGGGTTGCCGCCGTTGGAGCCGCAGACCAGCAGATCATCGCCCCGTCGGATCAACATGAGCATGACCGGGCGGGGCTCGCCCGATGACCGGCCGACCACGTCGAGGAGGAACACCGGCATCCCGCGGAGCGTGTCCGCCTTCGTGCCGCCGCCGGCGCGAAATCGGTCGACGTGGCGTCGCCCGGCGGCTCGAGCCACACGGTCGAGGCGGACGGAGAAGAAGTTGGCCACACGGCCCGAGACGGATGCCATGGCGCCAGGCTACGGCTGGGTCCCATCGCTCGGGGCTACGTCGCTCGGGGGTGCGGTCCGTAGTGTCGACGCACGTGAGCACGGTCCTACTGCTGCGGTGTCCCGATCGACCGGGCATCGTCGCGGCGGTGGGCCAGACGATCGCCGCACTGGGCGGCAACATCGTCCACGCCGATCAACACACCGATCGGGTGCACGGTCTGTTCCTGCAACGGGTCGAGGCGACGTTCCCGGGCGGGGCCGACGTCGCTGCCGCGATGGCGCCCGTGTCGGCGGCGTATGACATGACGTGGTCCATGCACGAGACCGGTCCGCCACCGCGCATGGCGATCCTGGTGTCGCAGCAAGGCCACTGTCTCGCCGATCTGCTGTCACGCGTCGACCTCGGGGAGGTCGACGCCGAGGTCGCGGTCGTGGCATCGAACCACACCACCCACGCCGAACTGGTCGCTCGTCACGGCGTCGAGTTCCGTCACCTGCCCGTCGACGCCGACGACCCCGCAACGCAATCGGCGGCGATGCACGCATTGGTTCGCGAGCACGACGTCGACCTCGTCGTCCTCGCCCGCTACATGCGAATCCTCCCGACCCCGTTCGTCGACGAGTTCGAACATCGGATCATCAACATCCATCATTCGTTCCTGCCGGCGTTCGTCGGTGCGAAGCCCTACCACCAGGCGTTCGAGCGAGGCGTCAAGATCATCGGCGCCACCGCTCACTACGCCACGTCGACGCTCGACGAAGGGCCGATCATCCACCAGGCTGTGACGCCGGTGTCACATCGCCACGAGGTCGCCGATCTGATCCGACTCGGCGCCGACCTGGAGCGGACGGTCCTGGCGCGAGCCGTGCGGCTCCACCTCGAACACCGCGTGCTCACGTACGGGAACCGCACCGTGGTGTTCGATTGATGCCGGAGCTGACCTGATGCCGGTGTTCGACTCATTCCGACGCGAGCAGATCTTCGCGCTCTCCCGCCGATCGCAACAGGTGCTCTTCTTCGCGGCCGCGACCGGCCTCGTCACCGGCGCCCTCGTCGCAGGTTTCGAGTACGTCACCCGAGAGATCGTCTACGAAGAGCTCGTCGAGGCGCCGCTGTGGGTCCGGTGCGGCGCGCCCCTGGTGGGCCTCGTGCTCGCTGCGCTGAGCATCCGGTTCCTCGGCGGGGGATCCGCGGCGACGTCGGAGGACTACATCGCCAACTTCCACGACCGGAATCGTCGGCTCTTGCTCCGGCCCTTCCCGGCGCGGATCCTCGCGGCGTTCTTCACGCTGGGTTCCGGCGGGGCGATGGGCTACGAGGGTCCGTCGATCTACACCGGCGCCGAGACCGGCACGCTGCTGCAGTCGCGCCTCGGGCGGTTCTTCTCGCGCGACGAGGCCAAGGTCCTCCTGGTGGCCGGCGCAGCGGCCGGCGTCGCGGCGATCTTCCGCGCACCCGCCACGGGTGTGGTGTTCGCGCTCGAGGTGCCCTACCGCGACGATCTCGCTCGGAGACAACTCCTCCCGGCATCGATCGCCGCAGCCGCGGGCTACTTGACGTTCGTCGCCTTCCTCGGCACCGAGCCGTTGTTGCCGGTCGAGGGATCGCCGGGGTTCGGCTTCGTCGAACTGGGCGGCGCCGTCGCCCTCGGTCTCGTGAGCGGTGCGCTGGCCCGCGGATTCTCGATCGCCCTCGCATGGATCAAACGATTCTCCAGCGCACACGATCCCCTGCTGCTGGCGGTCGGCGCGGGTGCCGTGCTGGCGGGCCTGGCGTGGGCGAGCGACGTGATCTTCCACGAGCCCTACACACTCGGTTCGGGATACGAGACGGTGACGTGGTCGCTCGACCCGACGCGGGCGACGGCGTTGGTGGCGTTGCTCTTCGTGATGCGGGCGGTGGCGTCGGGCGTGACGCTCGGAGGTGGCGGAGCTGGTGGGCTCTTCATCCCGCTGGTCGTGCAGGGAGCGCTCCTCGGGTCCGCCGTCGGCGGGCTGTTCGGCGACACCGACTCGACGCTGTTCCCGCTCATCGGGATCGCAGCGTTCCTCGGCGCGGGCTATCGGGTGCCGCTCGCGGCCGTCATGTTCGTCGCCGAGACCACGGGACGACCGGGGTTCATCGTGCCCGGTCTCATCGCTGCGGTGACGGCACAGCTGCTCATGGGACGATGGTCGGTGTCCGGCAACCAGGTCGGCTCGCGCCTGGGTCATCTCGAGCGTCGGTTCTCGATGCCGATCGCATCGGCCCTGAAGACCGACGTGCTCACCATCCCGCCCGAGGCGACGGCGCAGGAGTTCTTCTGGAACCACGTCATCGGCTCACGCCAGCAGTCCGTCCCGGTCGTCGACGGTGCCGACTACGTGGGCACGGTCAAGATCGAGGCCCTGCAGGAGGTGCCGCGCGAAGCGTGGGAGGAGACGGCGATCGGTGACATCATGCGCACCGACGTCCCCGCCGCGCATCCCGGTTGGCTGCTCCGCCAGGCAGTCGAGGCGATGGACTCCGCCGCCGTCGATCGACTCCCCGTGACCGACGCACGCGGCTTGTTCATCGGCGTCGTGACCATGGACGAGATCATCAAGCTCGACGACATCCTCGACGCGACCGGCGACGAGGGCTAGTCCTCTGGCGCGCTCGCACTCGCCGGGCCAGACTGCCGACCATGAGTGCGCTCGAGTATGACGAACGGCCCTGGGGCAACTACACGGTGCTCTCGGACGAGGACGACCACAAGGTCAAGCGCATCGTCGTGCATCCCGGCAAGCGGCTGAGCTATCAGACCCATGCCCGCCGGGCCGAACACTGGTACGTCGTGAGCGGCGTGGCGACGGTGACGCTCGACGGCACCGACGTGACGGTCCAGCCCGGGGAATCGGTCGACATCGGCCTCGGGACCGCGCATCGTGTCGCGAACCAGGCCGAGGACGACCTGGTGTTCGTCGAAGTGCAGATCGGCGACTATTTCGGTGAGGACGACATCGTCCGCCTCGAGGACGATTTCGGGCGTTCCTGACCCGACGACAGACCGCGAAACCCCGGCGTCATCATCGTCGGAACAGCCGTACGCTCGTGACGTGGAGAGTCTTCGGGACGGGCGCGTCCGCACGTTCCTGGTTGCCGAGGCCGTCAGTTCGATCGGGACCTGGGCGACGCTCATCGCGATCTGGGGCTACGCCGCGTACGAGTTCGACGCCACCCCGGCCGACGTCTCGCTCTTCGGTGTCGCGCTGACGCTGCCGGCCGTCGTGCTGGGCCCCGTGGTCGGCACGGTCATCGACCGCTTCGGACCCCGAGCGACCCTCGCAGCAGCGAAGGTCGCCGGCGTCGGCGCCTCGCTCGCGCTCCTCGCCGCCGACGACTTCCGCACGCTGGCGCTGCTGTCGGGCGTCCACGGCGCCGTCGGGGCGTTCACCAACCCGGCGCTGCAGTCGATGCCGCCGCGAATCGTCCGTGCGGAGGAACTCGCTCGCACCAACGCGCTCGTGTCGCTGACCGACGAGTTCGCCATCGTGATGGGGCCGGTCGTCGGCGCAGTGGCGATCGGCACGGTGGGTTTCCAGGGCGCCTTCGTGGTCGATGCGCTCACCTACCTCGTCGGTCTCGTCGCACTTCCGATCGTGCGCATCCGACCCATCGAGCGCGTCGACACCGATCCGCCCGTCCGCTTCCGAGACGCGCTCGCCGGTCTCGACCTCGTGCGCCGGACGCCGACATTGCGCCGGACCGTCGTCGCCATGAGCCTCGTCCACCTGCTCTATGGCGCAGCCCTGTTGGCAGAGCCCTTGTATGTCCGCGATGTGCTCGAGCGATCGCCGTCGGTGTTCGCAGCCCTGCAGACCGTGTTCGGCATCTGTCTGGTCTGCAGTGGCCTGGCCGTGGCACGTGCCAACGATCGACTCGCCACCTTCGGCTGGGTCGCGTTCGGCGCCGGTGCCTCGGGCGTGACAGCCGTGGTCTACCTCGCGACGACGAGCATCGTGATCGCCTTCGTCGGTGTCTCGTTGTGGGGCTTCTGCACGGCGTTGTTGTCCGGCCCCTCCCGGACGCTGCTGCAACGGCACTCGCCAGAGCGAGTGCACGGTCGTGTCCTGTCGACCGACTTCGTGGCCGCGAGCACCGCGCAGTTGATCGGGATCGGTCTCGCCGGCGTCCTCATCGAGGCGCTCGGCGTGCCGGTGGCGATGACCCTCCTCGGCGCCGGCGTCGCCGGAGTCGCGGCCGTCCTCGACCGAGCGCAGCGCCATGACTCCGCGATGGCACCGGTAGCCTCGGCTCCGTGACCGCGACGATCAAGGCCAACGATCAGTGCTTCTGCGGCAGCGGCCGCAAGTTCAAGCGCTGTCACAAGACGAGTTTCGATCCGATCCGGCCCGGCACCGTCGGCCCGCTGCGCGAGGTCCCCGACGGCATCGACCTGCCGCCGTACGTGACCGAGGGCGAGGTCATCCGCCGTCCGGAGCCGGCCGTCAAGAGCCCGGACGTCATCGAGCGGATGCGCCGCACGGCAGCGGATGCCGCCAAGGTCCTGGCGCTCACCGGTGCCGCGGCCGAACCCGGGGTCACCACCGACGAACTCGACCGGATCTGCCACGAGGCGACCGTCGGCCTCGGCGCGTACCCGAGTCCCCGCCTCTACGGGGAACCGCCGTTCCCCAAGTCGATCTGCTCGTCGCTCAACGAGGTCATCTGCCACGGCATCCCCGACGACCGTGAACTCCGCGACGGTGACATCCTCAACCTCGACGTGACGATCTTCCGCGAGGGCGTGCACGGCGACACGAACCGCACCTTCCTGATCGGCGAGGTCGACCCCGAGTCCAAACGCCTCGTACGGGTCACGCTCGAGTGTCTGGAGCGGGCCATCGAGACGGTGAAGCCGGGCGCCCCGTTCAACGGCATCGGGAGTGCGATCCAGAGCCATGCCGAAGCGGCGGGATTCGGTGTCGTCCGAGCGTTCGTGGGCCACGGCATCGGCGAGCAGTTCCACACCGACATCCACATCCCGCACTACTACGAGCCCCGTCTCACGACGACGATGGAGCCGGGGATGACATTCACGATCGAGCCGATGATCACGGTCGGTGCCTACGACCATCAGGTCTGGGACGACGGTTGGACCGCGGTCACGATCGACCGCAAGCGCACGGCGCAGTTCGAGCACACGATCCTGGTCACCGACGACGGTGCCGAGGTCCTGACGGCCTGGCCCGACTGACCGGTCAGTCTCCCGTCACCGCCGAGAGGGCGGGAGCGAGATCGCCGGGGCCGACGACGTGGACGTCGTCGAGACCGAGCCAGCCGGCCATCGTGACGAGTTCGGCGTGGAGTCGCTCGGCGACCTCGACCTGATCCGTGCCCCTGGCGTCGAGGTCGTGCTCGGCGTGGGCGGACTGGACCAGCAGGCGACGCCCGGCTCGGTCCGCCTTGAGGTCGACACGAGCGACGTAGGTGTCGCCGAGCAGGAACGGCAACACGTAGTAGCCGTGGATGCGTTTCGGTTTCGGGACGTAGATCTCGATGCGGTAGTGGAAGTCGAACAGCCGCTCGATGCGATCGCGCTCCCACATGGCCGAGTCGAAGGGGGAGATCAGCGCACAGGCCTCGGTCCGGCGGGGGAGCGTCACCTCGGGCGACAGGTATGCCGGGTCCTTCCAACCCTCGACCTCGACGGCTTCCAGCGATCCCTCCGCGACGAGGTCGTCGAGGACCCGACGTGCGAGACGGATGGGTTGACGCCAGACGTCGGCGAGGTCGCGCGCCGTCCCGACGCCATGTATGCGGGCAGCGTGACGCAACAGCACGCGATGCGACTCCTCCGGATCGGGGTCCGGGTGCTCGAGGACCTCGCGGGGGACGGCGTGGTCCGGGGCGCAGTAGACCCGCTCGAAGTTGCCGCGTCGGAGCGCGCCGACCCTGCCCGCCCAGAACAGGTGCTCGAGCGCTCGCTTCGTGTCGCCCCAGCCCCACCAGGGGCCCGTGCGCCGGTTCCCCTCGTCCAGCTCTCCGGCGGACAACGGACCGTTGCGGAGGATCTCCTGCTCGAGGGCGGCGACCAGGTCGGGATGTTCGACACCGACCCGCGCCAGGCTGCCCCACGCGTGGTCGTCACGCATTCGCCATCGGAGGTGCGGTTGGAACCGGGCGGCCACCACCGACGCCACGTGCGCCCAGTACTCGAAGGCGTGGTGGTCCTCGTAGGCCACACGGTCCAACAGGTCGGCGTCGTACGGGCCGAGTCGCGAGAAGAGCGTGACGTACTGGGTCCGTGCCATCACGTTGACCGAATCGATCTGGATCAAGCCGAGCTGGTCCACGACCCGCCGCACATGCCGGCGGTCCACCCGACCCGTCGGCCGAGCCCGGTCGAGCCCCTGCGCCCGGAGCGCGAGACGACGTGCCTGCGCCACGGAGAGCGAACGACGGCCCGACATGCGACCAGACGGTACGCTGCGCCGCAGTCTGACGCGAGATGAAGGGTTGCTCCGAGATGGGTTACAAGGTTGTCGTCGATTTCGACCTCTGCGAGTCGAACGCGATCTGCATGGCGGTCGCACCGGAGGTCTTCGAGGTACGGGACGACGACTTCCTGTACGTGCTGCAGGAGGAGCCGGGCGCCGATCAACGCGACAAGGTCGAGGAAGCGGTCCGCCGCTGCCCCAAGCAGGCCATCTCGATCGCCGACGGCTGAGCACACATGCGTGATGTCGTGGTCGTCGGCGGCTCGATCGCCGGCTTCATGGCCGCGAGCGAACTCCGGACGGGCGGCTTCGACGGGCGCATCCGCATCGTCGCGGACGAACCGATCCACACCTACGAGCGGCCACCGCTGTCGAAGGGCGTCCTCGCAGGCGACGAGGCCGCCTCCACGTCGTGGACGGCCGCATCGGACGAGTCGCTCGCCCTCGACTGGCTCCTGGGGGAGCGGGCCATGTCGCTCGACCCCGGCGGTCATCGAGTTGTCCTGGGCACCGGCGACGAGCTGACCTACGACGGCCTCGTCATTGCCTCCGGAGCGACGCCCCGGCGGCTCGGCGGCCAGCCCGACCTCGCGGGCGTCCACGTCGTTCGGACGCTGGACGACGCGCTCGGTCTCCGGGCCGACCTCGACGCCGGCGCAGACCGCGTCGCCGTGGTCGGAGCAGGGTTCATCGGTGCCGAGGTCGCAGCGACATGTCGTGGTCGGGGTCACGACGTCGTCCTCGTCGAACCGCTCGAGCAACCGTTGGCGCGAGTGCTCGGCCCCGAGATCGGCGCCATCATCGCCGATGTCCATCGCGCCGAGGGCGTCGACGTCCGTCTCGGCGTCGGAGTCGATGCGATCGTGGGCGACGAACGGGTCGAGTCGATCCGACTCAGCGACGGCTCCGAGGTCGACGTGGACGTCGTGGTCGTCGGCATCGGGGTCACGCCGAACACGGGGTGGCTCGACGGGTCCGGTCTGCCGGTCGACAACGGCGTCGTCGCCGACGCCACTTGCTCGGTCGCTCCCGGGATCGTCGCCTGTGGTGACGTCGCCCGCTGGGACAGCCCCCGCTACGGCCCGGTCCGGATCGAGCACTGGGACCACGCCGTCGACATGGGTCGTGCCGCGGGGCGTCGGCTGCTCGCCGACCTCGGAGACGGAGCGACGGAGCCCGAGGTGTTCGATCCCGTGCCCTGGTTCTGGTCCGACCAGTACGACGTCCGCCTCCAACTCGCCGGCCGGGCCGACGGCGACATGGCGATCACGGACGGGTCGGTGGAGGACGGCAAGTTCGTCGCGCTCTACGGTCGCGACGGCATGGTCACCGGAGCGCTCGGCTGGAACTGGCCCGCCAAGACCGTCCGGTACCGCATGGCGCTCGAAGACGGGATCGCCTGGGACGAGGCCGTCGGTTGACCGGACTCGCCCTCGGGTTGCTCGCCGCCACGCTCGTCGTCGCCGCCATCGACTGGTTCGCCGTCTCCCGCGACGACACGCGGCTCGAGTACGTCATGAAGCCGCTCACGATGGTCGTGCTGATCGGAGCCGCGTTGGCGCTCGACGATGTCGACGGCACGGCGCGGACGTGGTTCGTGGCCGCGCTGGTGTTCTCGCTGGCGGGCGACGTGTTCCTGATGTTGCCGAGCGACCTGTTCGTGCCGGGTCTGGCCTCGTTCCTGGTGGGCCACATCGCCTACATCATCGGTCTCCAGTCGCTCGACACCTCCGGAATCGGTCTCGCGATCGGGTTGGTGGTCGTGCTCCTGGCGATCCCCGTCCTCGGTCTGCGCATCGCGAAGGCGGTGCACGGCGGCGACGAGCCCGAGTTGCTGGCTCCGGTCATCGCCTACATGGCGGTGATCTCGGCGATGGTCGTCTCGGCATCCGCGTCGGGGAACCCCTTCGCCATCGCCGGGGCGGTGTCGTTCTACGCCTCCGATGCGCTGATCGCCTGGACCCGTTTCATCACCGACTTCCGGTGGGGTCGGACCGCTGTGATGGTCACGTACCACCTCGCCCAGGTCGGCCTGGTTCTTTCGCTGGTGTGAACTCTGGCCGAGCGAGCGGCGGTCAGGGTCGGTTCTCGGCCAGGATCCGGCTCATGTCGCGCACCGCTCGGAGCGTCCCCTTCACCGTGCCCGTGACCTTCGAGCGTCCTTCGCGTTCGGCGTACGGGACCTCCACCTCGGCGACGCGCCAGCCGGCGGCCTGTGCTTTGACGACCATCTCGAGGGGCCAGCCGAACCGCCGGTCCGTCATGCCGAGCGCGAGCAGATCGGTGCGCCGAGCCGCCCGCATCGGGCCGATGTCGCGCAGGTCCGATCCGCTGCGACGGTTGAGCACGAACGACAGCCCTCGGTTGGCCACCCGCGCGTGCACCGGCCATGCGCCGCGCTCGGCGACCCGTCGGCCCATGACCAGATCTTGGACGCCTGCGATCACCGGGTCGGCCACCGCCGGCAGGTCGCCGGGATCGAGTGAGCCGTCGCCGTCCATGAAGCACACGACCTCGGCCTCGGCTGTCTGCAGCCCGGCCCAACATGCGGCACCGAATCCCCGCTGGGGTTCGTGGACGACGAGTGCGCCTGCGGCGGTGGCGATGGCCGCCGAGTCGTCGTTCGATCCGTTGTCGACGACGATGGCTCGGTAACCGTCTGGCATGGATTCGACCACCCCGCCGATCGCCCCGGCTTCGTCGAGCACCGGGATCACGACGTCGGGCACGGCCGGTGAGCCTACGGTGCAAACGGCCCGGATCGCGGCCTGGCAGATCCTCCTGGCCGTCGGCGCCTTCGTGCTGGTCGCTCGCGCCGTCGGGCGGATGGACGGCATCGGTCGGCTGCTCCTGGGAGCGCCACCGCTCAGCGGCGCCTGGGGGGTCGCGCTCTCGGCGCGTGTGGTCTGGCCGGTCGTCATCGGAGCACTGGTCGTGGCGGTCGCACCGGTTGCGACCGGCCGTCTCCGGTGGTGGATGCTCCTGGTGAGCGCTTGGTTGACATCGGCGGTGTTCACGACCGCGCTCGCCGCCGTGGACGGGCGGGAGGCGGTGTCGCATCCGCTGGCGACCGGGTTCGAGTACCGCGCCGTCCTCGGAGAGATCGAGGATCGGAGTGTCGCAGCGTTCGTCCAGGACTTCGTCGACCGACTGCCGGGCTACCCGACGCACGTCCGCGGCCACCCGGTGGCGACGCCGCTCGTGTTCTGGGTCCAGGAACGGCTCGGGTTCGAGGGAGCCGAATGGTCGGCGGCGCTCGTCATCATCGTCGGGACATCGGTCGTGGTCTCGGCAGCGACGGTGGTGCGCCTGTTGTGTGGCGAATCGGTCGCCCGCCGTGCCGTGCCGTTCCTGGCCATCACACCATCGCTCGTGTGGGTGGGGACATCGGCGGATGCGTTCATCGCAGGGACCGTCGCCGCTGCGGTGGCGTTCGTCGCGGTCTCCGTCCACCGGGCCGATGCCTGGTCGCCCGTCGCTGCCATCGGCAGCGGTGCTCTGGGCGCCCTGGCGCTGCACCTGAGCTACGGCTCGGTGGTGATGTTGTTGCCCATGGTGTTCGTGGTCGCAGCCACGCGGCGCTGGTCGTCACTCGTGCTCGCGGCCATCGGTGCGGCGGCCGTCACCGTGGCGTTCGTCGCCGCCGGGTTCTGGTGGTTCGATGGCCTCGAGGCGACGCGCGCCGAGTATGTGAAGGGCGCCGGCGGGTTCCGGCCGTTCTGGTACTTCGCCACCATGGGCAACCCTGCGGCGCTGCTGCTCGCGCTCGGCCCGGCGGTCGTGGTCGCGCTCGTGCGACTCCGGGATCGACGACTGTGGTGGGTCGTGGGTGGTGCGCTCGTCGGCGTCGTGCTCGCCGACGTCTCGGGCATGTCGAAGGGGGAGGTCGAGCGGATCTGGCTGCCCTTCGTCCCGTTCCTGACCGTCGCTGCCGCAGGGTTGTCCGGCCGCAGCATCCGTTGGTGGCTCGCGGCCCAAGCCGCGGCGGCGATCCTGCTCCAGATCGGATTGGATTCTCCATGGTGAAGCGTGTGCTCGTGACCGGCGGCGCCGGGTTCGTCGGCTCCCACGTCGTCGACGAACTGCTCGCGATCGACGTCGAGGTCGTCGTCCTCGACCGCATCGCCCCCGACGTCCATCCGACGCGTCCCGACATCCCCGACGGCGTCGAACTGGTCGAGCGCGACGTGATGGATGCTGATGCGTGGCGAGCGGCGCTGCGTGGTGTCGACGCGGTGTGTCACCAGGCGGCGCGGGTGGGCCTCGGCGTCGACTTCGCCGACGTCACGGACTACGTGAGTGACAACGACGTGGGAACGGCGGTCGGCTTGTCGGTGCTGCACGACCTCGGGTTCGCCGGACGGTTCGTCCTCGCGTCGTCGATGGTCGTCTACGGCGAGGGTCGCTACCGATGTCGCGACCACGGTGTCGTCCGGCCGGGCGTGCGCTCGGTCGCATCCTTGGAGAACGGTGACTACGAGCCCCCGTGTCCGGTGTGCGGATCCGCGCTGACGTGGGAACCCGTGCCGGAGGATGCGCCCGTCGACCCACGCAATGTCTACGCCGCGACGAAGTTGCACCAGGAGCACCTCTGCGCCGCCTTCGAGCGCGAGCACGACGTGTCGGTCGTGTCGCTGCGCTACCACAATGTGTACGGGCCCCGGATGCCACGCGACACGCCGTACGCCGGCGTGGCCAGCATCTTCCGATCGGCGCTCGAGCGGGGGGAACGGCCACGGGTGTTCGAGGACGGTGGGCAGTGCCGCGACTTCGTGCACGTGGCCGATGTCGCTCGGGCGAACGTGGCCGCGCTGACCATCCCGGAGGTGAGCGGTCCGTTCAACGTCTGCAGCGGCGAGCCGCACACGGTGCTCGACATGGCCGAGGCACTCTGCGAGGCGTTCGGCGCCGACGCTCCGATCGTCGTGGGCGGCTACCGCCTCGGCGACGTCCGGCACGTCGTGGCATCACCCCAGCGGGCCAGCGATGCCCTGGGATTCGATGCGTCGATCTCGTTCGACGTCGGGATGCGGGAGTTCGCGACAGCGACGCTGCGCTGACGTCACCAGCGGCGGACGAAGCAGCGGCTGTGCATGGGGCCGGGTGCCCATCGTCCCCAGATCCCGAGTGCAGCGCGGCGCGTGTGGTCGGTCCATCGGATCACGGACGGTTCGCTGGTGCGTCGCACGGTCTGCACGACGCCGCCCTCGTAGACCTGGTAGCCCGCCCACGTCCCGGGGAAGTCCTTGGTCGAGCCCACCTCGGTGACCGTGACCGGGCCGACGTCGTATCGCCGATGTCGGTGGGTGTGCCCGGAGGACACCATCGAACGCTCGTTGGCTCGACCGAGGTCCTTGAGGAACCGGCGAGCCGAGGGACGGGGTATCCCGATGGGGAGGTAGGTCGGCACCACATGGCGGATGAGTTGATGGTGGATGAACACCAGCGTGGGCGCCGGCGTGGCGCTGGCCGCGGCGAGGATCTCTTCGGCATGTGTGACCTGCCCCACGTCGGTGCCGGGCTTGGCCGTGTCCGAGAGGACGAGGCGAGCACCAGCGACGTCGACGGTGCGGACACCGTCGACCAGGTCCAGTCCGACCTCGGCTGCGCCGAGGTACGGGTCGACGTCGCCGACCTTGGACCGTTCGTGGTTCCCGGGGAGGACATCGACTGGGATGGACAACGCAGCGAGGACGTCGGCCGCGACGGCCCAGGTCTCGCGGTCGCTGCGATCGACGAGATCTCCCTTGACCACGAGGCGCCGGGCGCCCCAGAAGCTGGCCTCCGTCTGGGCGGCGCGAAGGCAGCGGATCGTGTGCGGAACCGCAGGGGTCGGGATCTCGGCGATCGTGTGCAGGTACCCGGTGGTGTTGCAGCCGAGGTGCACATCGCTGACCGTGGCGAGGCGGAACAGTTCTTCCCCCGGAGGTGGGGTCAGTGTCGTCGCCGACAGGGTGATGCCGTCCGGGGTGATCCCGTCACCGGAGATCGTGATCCGATGTGTGGTCGCTGGTCCGAGGCCTCCGAGGAGGTGCGCCCCTGGTCCTCCGTCGACGACGACGTCCTCTGGAGCCCGGTCACCGACACGGAACCGGACGGTGCCCGGGCCGAGGCGAGACCACGTGACCTGCACCCAGTCGGTCCCCGCGCCCCAGACCTCGAGGCGGCGGGGCGCGCGTGCCTTGCCGTTCGGATCGGGGACCTCCGGCACCTCGCTCCGATGCAGGTTGGCGATGCGGACGAGCGTGGGGTGCTCGGTCGGGTGGAGCGGCATGGGCGCTCAGCGGAGCTCGGGGACGAGCCGATCCCGTTCACGTTCGGCGTGGTCGACCGACACCCACATCCGTTCGAGATGTTGGGCGATCGCCTTCTCGGCGTTGGACACCGGATGACCGTCGAGGAATGTCTGGACGGATGTTGCCGTGGATCGATCCGTGAGGGTGGTGATTCCCTCGACCATCCGGTGGACGGAGTTGAACGGCAGCCGCTCGAGCAGGCGATCCCAGTGCTCGGTGACATGACGCCATGCCCGGGCCCCGTGCACTCGGTTCGTCAGTGCGGCCCGGACGGCGAAGGCCAGGTTCTGGCTCCGCACCTCGTCGGTGTCGAGGAGGTCGAGATACCGGTCGAACAGGGCCGAGTCCTCGACGCGCGCCGCGGCGTAGAGATGACGCATCTGATCCTGCGGGGTGGCTCCGGTGCGGAAGCGCGACAGCATCTGGTCGAATTTGTCGGCGTCGGCATCCGCGGCGACGACCTGGAGCGCGCCGGAGGCGATGCCGGAGTCGACCGCCGTCGGATCTGCCATGCCGCGTGCGAACGCCTGGTGGCAGCGCTCCACGACGGACGGGTGCCCAGCCGAACCGAGCATCGCCAGGACCACGCCGCGCAGGGCACGGCGACGATCGTCGTCGCCGTCGCGGACCTCGCCTCCGAGTCGGTCCCACAGGGGCGCCAGCGTCCGGCGCCGCCAGGCGTTCCAGTCGTCGCGATCGGCCTCGGACACGACACGGTCCAGCGTGCCCAGCGCTTCGGCGCCGAGTTGCCAGATCGACAGGTCGTCCTCGCCGATTCCGACGAGGCCGTCGACGAGTTGGCAGAGCGCGTGCCCGGTCACATCGGCTCGGAGGCACAGTGCGAGGGCATCGTCGAGTACGGCGTAGCGCTCGAGCGGTTCGAGATCGGCGAGTCCGTCGATGAGACGGTCTCGGAGATCGTCGTCGTAGGCGACGCGATAGAAGCCGTGGCCGCCGGCGTTGGCCATCACCGTTCCCGAGACCCCGGTCATCGTCGCCGGCTCGTCTCGGAGGACGAGGCGATCCGTACCGTCGGCGGCACGCACCATCACGGGCACATGCCACGTGGTGTCGTCGGTCGAGCGGTCGTACCGGAACACCTGTTGGTCGAGGTGGAGGGTCCCGGAGTCGTCGACCGTGGCCGACACGAGGGGGAAGCCGCCCTGGAAGATCCAGGAGTCCATCATCGCCCGGACCGGTTCGCCGCTCTCTGCCTCGAGCGCATCCCAGAGATCGCCGGTCTCGGTGTTGGCGAACTGGTGCGTCTGGAGGTAGCGGCGGATGCCGTCGCGGAACTCGTCTTCGCCCAGGTACTGCTCGAGCATGCGGACGACGGCGGAACCCTTCTGGTAGGTGAGCACGTCGAACATGCCCTCCGCATCGCTGGGGGAGTGCACGGGGAACTCGATCGGGCGGGTGGATGCCAGCGAATCGGTGTCGAACGCCGTCGACCGCTCACGACCGAAGTGCAGCCACCGTTCCCACTGCGGCCGGCACGCCGCCGAGCACTTCATCTCCATGAACGTGGCGAACGCCTCGTTCAACCAGATCCCGTTCCACCACGACATCGTCACGAGGTCGCCGAACCACATGTGGGCGAGTTCGTGCGCGATGACGTCCACGACGTTGAGGAGTTCGGCCTGCGTGGCGGTCGCCGGATCGACGAGCAGCAGTGCCTCGCGGTAGGTCACGCACCCGAGGTTCTCCATCGCCCCGAACGCGAAGTCGGGGACGGCGACCATGTCCATCTTCTCGCCGGGGTAGACGATGCCGTAGTACTCGGCGAAGTACTCGAGCGCGAACGCGCCGATCTCGAGGGCGAAGGTGGCGAGATGCCCCTGGCCCGGTCGGTGGACGATGCGGAGAGGGACACCGCCGACGTCGACTGGATCGGTGGCCTCGAGCGGACCGACCACGAACGCCACGAGGTACGTGGACATCGACATCGTGTCGCCGAACCGGATCCGGGTGCGGCCGTCGTCGGTCGCCTCGCGCGAGAGTTCCGGACCGTTGGAGATGGCGAACAGGTCGTCGGCGACCTCGAGCGTGACGGAGAAGACCGCCTTGAACGACGGTTCGTCCCAGCAGGGGAACGCGCGGCGTGCGTCGGTCGCCTCGAACTGGGTGACGGCCATCGTGTGGTCCACGCCGTCGTCGTCGGCGAAGGTCGAGCGGTAGAACCCGCGCAGTTTGTCGTTGAGGATGCCGGAGAAGCGCAGGTGCAACACGACCTCGCCCGCCGCGATCGTCTGTCCGAGGTCGAACCGGGCCTGTTCGGCCTCGGGGTCGAGGGTCACCGACGGGACGAGTCGGGTGCCGTCGTCGAGGACGACCTCCGCGTCGTGGACCTCGAGCTCGGCGGCGTTGCAGACGAGGCGATCGACCGGTTCGTGGACGTCGAGCGTGACCGACACCGATCCGTCGAACCGGGCGGCGCCCAGGTCGGGGGCGACCGTGAGGTCGTAGCGTCGGGGTGTGGCGTCGAGTGGGAGCCGCAGCGTGTCCGGTGCCGGAGACATCCGGCCACGGTAGTGGTGAATCCGGACGTTGCGGGCAGTACGGTCGCCCGCCGTGAACGCCACGATGCCGGATCCGCATGCACCGTCCCCGCGCGACGACGGGACGACCCTCGACGTGGTCGGGATCGGGAACGCCCTCGTCGACGTGCTGAGCCACGAGGACGAGTCGTTCGTGGATTCCGCCGGACTCGTGAAGGGCGCGATGACGCTGATCGAGACCGACCGGGCGACAGAGCTCTACGCGGCGATGGGCCCCGGCATCGAGGTCTCGGGGGGTTCCGCCGCCAACACCATCGCCGGCGTCGCCAGCTTCGGTGGGCGAGCCGGGTACCTCGGGAAGGTCTTCGACGACCAGCTGGGCGTCGTCTTCGGACACGACATGCGGGCGAACGGTGTCGACTTCCAGTCGCCTCCGGCGACCGAGGGCCCGCCGACGGGCCGGTGTCTGATCGTCGTGACCCCCGACGCCGAGCGGACGATGAACACGTTCCTCGGGGCGTCCTCGCTCTTCGGTCCCGACGACGTCGACGAGGCGCTCGTCGCCTCGGGGCGCATCACCTACCTCGAGGGGTACCTCTTCGACCGAGACGAGGCCAAGGCCGCGTACCGCAAGGCGTCACAGATCGCCCACGATGCCGGTCGGATGGTCGCTCTCACGCTGTCGGACACATTCTGCGTCGAACGGCATCTCGACGAGTGGCGGGTCCTCGTGCGCGAGTCAGTCGACGTCTTGTTCGCGAACGAAGCCGAGATCGAGGCGTTGTACGGCGTGCAGTTGCACGAAGCCGTCGAGCGGGCACGCGGCGAGGTCGGCATCACGTGCGTGACCCGTGGGCCCAACGGATCGCTCATCGTGACGCCCGACGAGATCGTCGAGATCCCGGCCGAACCGGTGTCCGCCGTCGTCGACACCACCGGTGCCGGTGACCTCTACGCATCCGGTGTGCTCCACGGCCTGAGCCAGGGACTCCCGCTCGCGGAGTGCGGCCGGCTCGGATCGATCGCCGCCTCGGCCGTGATCGGACACACCGGCGCCCGACCAGGTCAGTCGCTGGCGCAGTTGACGTGACACCCAGCCCGTACGACCGGGCTGCGGAAGCGGCTGCTGTGCTCGCCGACCGCACCGGCGTCGACCGACACGACGTGGCGGTCGTCCTCGGGTCGGGTTGGCGCCCGGCGGCCGACGCGATCGGCGAGCCGACGACCGTCGTGGCGTCGTCGGAACTCCCGGGATTCCCCGAGCCGCTGGTCGATGGCCACGATGGCGAACTCCGTTCGGTCGAGGTCGGGAACCGCCGGGTCCTCATCTCCCTCGGCCGAGTCCACGCATACGAAGGACACGACCTGGCCGACGTCGTGCACTGCGTGCGCACCGCCGTGCTCGCCGGATGCTCGACCGTGGTGCTCACCAACGCCGCCGGCGGACTCGGCGCCGGCCAGTCCATCGGACAGCCGGTCCTCATCTCCGACCACATCAACATGACCGCTCGGTCGCCGCTCACCGGCGCGGCGCCCGATCCGTCGGTCGGCCCTCGGTTCCCCGACCTGAGCGACACCTACTCGGCCCGCCTCCGCGACCTGGCGAAGCGGCTCGACCCGTCGCTGATCGAGGGCGTGTACGCCGGCGTCGTCGGCCCGCACTACGAGACCCCGGCCGAGATCCGGATGCTGCAGGTGCTCGGTGCTGATCTCGTCGGCATGTCAACGGTGCACGAGGCGATCGCCGCTGTCCACCTCGGTGCCGAGGTCCTCGGGATCTCGCTGGTGACGAACCTCGCAGCCGGCCTCGGCGATGCGCTCGACCACGGCGACGTGCTGGCGGTAGCCGGGGAGTCCGCCGGGCGGATGGGCGACCTGCTCTCACGGTTGGTGCCCGAGCTGTGATCGACCCGACCCTGCGTTCGAGGGTCGAGGCGTGGAGAGACGACGACCCGGACCCGACGTCCGTCGCCGCGCTCGACGCGCTGTTGGACGCCGGTGACGTCGGCGGACTCCGCCAGTGCTTCGAGGTGCCCCTGACGTTCGGTACCGCAGGTCTACGAGGTCCGCTCCGGCCCGGACCCGGCGGCATGAACCGCTCCGTGGTACGTCGCACGGCGGCAGCGATCGCCCGATGGCTCGACCAGAGCGATCTGGACGGACCGGTCGTCGTGGGCCGGGACGCCCGCCACGGTTCCGCAGACTTCGCCGACGACACCGCCCGGGTGATCGCTGCGACCGGTCGACCCGTCGTCCTGTGCGCGGACCCGATCCCCACCCCGCTGCTCGCCTTCGCCGTGCTCGACCTCGGCGCAGCGGCCGGCGTCATGGTCACGGCCAGCCACAACCCGGCCACCGACAACGGGTACAAGGTGTATGCCGCCCATGGCGCGCAGATCGCGCCACCGATGGACACCGAGATCGCCACGGAGATCGCCGGGATCGACTCGGTCTCGTCGTTGCCGCTGGCCCCGCTGGACGACCGGCTCATCACGCCGCTCCCCGACGGCGTCCGTGCTGGCTACCTGACGAGCGTGGCAGCCGCCCGCACGTCGGCCTCGGCGGTCGACCTGCGCGTCGCCTACACGCCGATGCACGGCGTCGGTGGCCGCCTCCTGGCCGAAGCGTTCGCCGTCGCCGGACTCGCGCCACCGGAGATCGTCGCTGCGCAGGCGGAGCCGGACCCGGAGTTCCCGACCGTACGCTTCCCCAATCCCGAGGAGCCCGGGGCGATGGACCTCGTCCTCGCGCTGGCGGAAGAGACCGATGCCGACCTGGCCATCGCGAACGACCCCGACGCCGACCGGTTGGCCGTGGCCGTACCGTGCGTCAGCGGCGGATGGCGGACGCTCACGGGCGACGAGGTGGGAGCCCTCCTCGCAGACCACCTGCTTCGTGCCGGCTCGGGGAGTGACCGGCTGGTGGCCACGACCGTGGTGTCGTCGTCGCTGCTGTCTCGGATCGCCGAAACGCATGGTGTCGCCTTCGTCGAGACCCTCACGGGCTTCAAGTGGCTGGCGCACGCGGCGCGGGAACGTCCGGGCCTTCGACTCGCCCTCGCCTACGAAGAGGCGCTCGGGTACTGCATCGGCGACGCCGTGCACGACAAGGACGGCATCTCCGCCGCAGTGGTCGTTGTCGAGATGGTCGGTGCGCTGCGCGACGCAGGATCGTCGGTCGCCGAACGACTCGACGACCTCGCCCGGGCCCACGGACTCCATCTCACCGCGCAGTGGTCGAACCGGTTCGACGGGTCGACCGGAGTGGCGACGATGACGGCGCGGGTCGACGGGCTCCGAGCCTCCCCGCCGGCGACGCTGGGTGGGCTGCGGATCGAGTCGATCGACGACCTGCGTACCGGTGAACGCCTTCCGCCCACCGATGCCGTCGTCCTGCGGGGCAACGGACTGCGGGTGACGGTTCGGCCCTCTGGAACCGAGCCGAAGTTGAAGGCCTACGTCGAGGTCGTCGCCCCGGTGACGGGCCGGGTCGCCGCGGCTCGTGGACTGGCGGAGAGTCGCCTGGCGGATGTCCTCGCAGACGTGGCCGCCCTACTGGGCTGACGGGCTGACGGGCTGACGGGCTCGCTGGTTCAGGCGGTTCCGAAGAGGCGGTCGCCGGCGTCGCCGAGCCCGGGCACGATGAACGCGTCTTCGTTCAGTCGCTCGTCGATCGAGGCGGTCACGAGGCGGTGCACGAGCCCACTGGACTCCAGACGATCGACGCCTTCCGGGGCGGCGAGGATGCACGCGACCGTGATCGGCCCCGGATTGCGTTCGGCCAGCAGTTCGCAGGTGTAGAGCATCGACCCGCCGGTGGCGAGCATGGGATCGAGTGCCAGGACGGGGCGGCCGTCGAGGTCGTCGGGCACCGAGTTCATGTAGGGCTCGGGTTCGTGGGTCTCCTCGTTCCGGCTGACCCCGATGAAGCCGGTGTCGGTGCCGGGGAGGAGACGGATCACCGGACCGAGCATCCCCAGGCCGGCGCGGAGCACGGGGACGACCAGCGGTGGTCGGGCGACGCGTACGCCGTCGGTCTCGGTCAGCGGGGTCCGTACGCGCACGGTCTCGGTCTCGAGCCCGCGCGCAGCCTCGTAGACCAGCATGCCGGCGAGTTCGTCGGATGCCTGGCGGAACCCGGCTCGGTCGGTCGTCTCGTCGCGCATCCTGGTGAGCAGCTGCGCGGCGAGGGGATGGTCGACGACGAGGGTGTCCATGCACGGCATGATGACATCCGTGGACCGCTCCGACGTCGCCTCCCTCATCGATCACACGCTCCTGGCCCCCGAAGCCACGAACGCCGACCTCGACCGGCTCTGTCAGGAGGGACTCGATCTCGAGGTGGCGGCCGTGTGCGTGCACCCCCGCCACGTCGGCCACGTGGCTGCCCGCCTCGCCGGCCAGATCCCCGTGGCATCGGTGGTGGGCTTTCCGTCGGGGGCGCACCGGGGCGACGTGAAGGCGGCGGAGGCGCGGGTCGCGATCGAGGACGGGGCGAGGGAGGTCGACATGGTCGTCTCGCTCGGCGCGGTTCTCGACGGCCGCTGGGCAGCCGTGACGTCGGAGATCCGGGCCGTGCGTGCCGTTGCCCCCGACAGCGTCGTCGTCAAGGTCATCGTGGAGTCGGCACTCCTTCCGGACGAGGCGCTCGTCCGGGTGTGCGAGGTCGCAGTGACGGCCGGGGCCGACTACGTGAAGACCTCGACGGGGTTCCATCCGAGTGGCGGCGCCACCGTCGAAGCGGTGCGCCTCATGCGCGCCACGGTGGGGCCCGACATCGGGGTCAAGGCGTCCGGTGGGATCCGCGATGCGACGGCGGCGTTGGCGATGATCGATGCCGGCGCTTCACGCATCGGGGCCTCGGCAACAGCGGCGATCCTCGACGGGATCTGAGCTGATCAGGACGCCTCGAGCGACCGGGCCTTCAGGGCGGCGTAGCCCGGCTTGATGGTCTCGTTGATGAGGCGGAGTCGCTTGTCGAAGGGCCAGAACGAACTCTTCATCGCATTGACCGTGAACCACTCGAGTTCGGACCAGCCGTAGCCGAACGCCTCCGACAGGTTGGCGAACTCCTGCGACAGCGTGATGTCGCTCATCAGGCGGTTGTCGGTGTTCACGGTCACCCGGAACCGCAGCCGGGTGAGCAGGCCGATCGGATGGTCGGCGAGATCGTCGACGACGCCGGTGTGGACGTTGGAGGTGGGGCACATCTCGAGCGGCACGCGCCGATCGCGTACGAACGCAGCCAACTGACCCAGTCGGATGGCGCCGTCCCCGTCGATCTCGATGTCGTCGACGATGCGCACGCCGTGGCCGAGCCGTTCGGCGCCGCAGATCTGGATCGCCTCCCAGATAGACGGAAGTCCGAAGGCCTCGCCGGCGTGGATCGTGATGTGGTGGTTGGCCGAGGCGATGGTGCGGAAGGCGTCGAGGTGGCGGGTCGGGGGATGGCCGGCCTCGCTCCCGGCGATGTCGAAGCCGACCACGTTGCGGTCGCGGTGGCGCAACGTGAGCTCGGCGATCTCCGAGGAGTTGGCCGCGGTCCGCATGGCGGTGAGGAGTACACCGATCTGGATCGGCCGTCGCGACGTGACCTGTTCGAAC
>JAPKDO010000291.1 GCA_028822535.1 Acidimicrobiales bacterium | reverse complement strand
CCAGCGCCGATCCCGGCAGGGAGCCGAAGCGTGCGAGGCGACCGCAGCAACCCGGTGCACAGGTGTCGCCCCGCCTGTGGAGAAGTCCGTCCACAATTCACAGGCTTGTTCCCCTTCCGTTCCACAGGGGTTCATTCGTACGTTGGTTCTCGTGCTCGGGTATCGCAGTGCGTGACGCGGACGGTGGTTCCTACGTCGTGTCTGTGGTGGGCTGGACGAAACCTTGGGGGTGAACGCGGTTGTGCACTCATGCACGAGTGCAAACGATCGCGAACGCCTCTTGACCTGCAGTTTCGTACTGCGGTACCCGTTGACACGGCTGTAATTTCAGTGCTGTAATACTCCCCACATCTTGTGGTGGCCCCGAAGATCGGGCCCCTCGACCACAAGACCTAGTGGTGAGCGGTTCTCCGGGGCCGCTCCGTTGACAGGCGCAGGGGGATGGCGACCGGGCCCGACAGGGGCCGGTGGTCGTGTCCGCGAACTCCAACGACCGAACCCAACGCCGGAATCGAATCGCCCCGAACAGACGACCATCACCCGGTCACGAACAGCTGGAGACCTCCCCTCATGGCCATCGCCCCCGAACGCACTGGGATCGGCATCGACCGCTTCTTCACCCGCCCCGGCGTGCACCCCTACGACGAACTCGAGTGGGAGCGCCGCGACGCCCGACTGACCAACTACCAGGACGGATCGATCGCGTTCGAGCAACTCGACGTCGAGTTCCCGAAGTCGTGGTCGGTCAACGCCACCAACATCGTCACCCAGAAGTACTTCCGCGGCACGCCTGGCACGCCCGAGCGTGAGGACAGCCTCAAGCAGGTCATCGACCGGGTCTGCGACACGATCACCGACTGGGGCGTCGACGGCGGCTACTTCGTCGACGAGGCCGAGGCCGAGGCGTTCCGCAACGAGCTCAAGTACTTGATGGTCAACCAGAACGCTGCGTTCAACAGCCCGGTCTGGTTCAACATCGGCGTTCCCGGCGTCCCGCAGCAGGCGAGCGCGTGCTTCATCCTGCGCGTCGACGACGAGATGGACTCGATCCTCAACTGGTACGTCGAAGAGGGCACGATCTTCAAGGGCGGCTCGGGCGCCGGCATCAACCTGTCGAAGATTCGCTCGTCCAAGGAGTTGCTCAAGGGCGGCGGCACCGCGTCGGGCCCGGTCAGCTTCATGCGCGGTGCCGATGCCTCGGCCGGCACGATCAAGTCGGGTGGCAAGACCCGCCGCGCCGCCAAGATGGTCATCCTCGATGTCGATCACCCCGACGTGGAGGAGTTCATCTGGGTCAAGGCCCGCGAGGAGCGCAAGATCCGCGTGCTCCAGGAGAACGGCTTCGACATGAGCCTCGACGGCGCCGACATGGCGTCGGTGCAGTACCAGAACGCCAACAACTCGGTCCGCGTGACCGACGACTTCATGCAGGCCGTCGTCGACGACGCCGACTGGCACCTGCGTGCGGTCACCACGGGCGAGGTCGTCAAGACCGTCCGCGCCCGCGACCTCATGCGTCAGTTCGCGCAGAGCACCTGGGAGTGCGCCGATCCGGGCATGCAGTACGACACGACGATCAACCGGTGGCACACCTGCGCCAACACCGATCGCATCAACGGGTCGAACCCCTGATCGGAATACATGCACATCGACAACTCGGCCTGCAATCTGGCGTCGATCAACCTGTTGAAGTACCTGCCGGCCGACGAGACGACCATCGACTTCGACGTCGAGGCGTTCAAGCACACGGTCGACGTGGTGTTCACCGCCCAGGAGATCCTGGTCGGCCGGGCCGACTACCCGACCGAGCCCATCGCCGAGAACTCCCGCCGGTTCCGTCAGCTCGGTCTCGGCTACGCCAACCTCGGCGCCACGCTCATGGCCATGGGTCTGCCCTACGACTCCGACGAAGGCCAGGCGGTCGCCGCCGGCATCACGGCGCTCATGACCGGACGGGCCTACGAGACCTCGGCCCGCACGGCGGGGCGCATGGGTCCCTTCGCCGGCTTCGCCGAGAACCGGGAGCCCACGCTGCGCGTGCTCGACCAGCACCGTGCTGCCGCCGCCGACATCGACGAGGAACTCGTTCCCGAGGCGTTGTTGTCGGCTGCCCAGCAGGCGTGGGACAACGCGTGTGAGCTCGCCGACCAGGTCGGCGTCCGCAACTCGCAGGCGTCGGTGCTCGCCCCGACCGGAACCATCGGTCTGATGATGGACTGCGACACCACCGGCATCGAGCCTGACCTCGGTTTGGTCAAGATGAAGAAGCTGGTGGGCGGCGGCACCATGTCGATCGTCAACCAGACGATCCCGCGGGCGCTGCGCCGCCTCGGCTACGACGCCGACACCATCGAGCGCATCATCGCCTACATCGACGAGAACAAGTCACTGATCGGCTGTGCCGACCTGCGTCCCGAGCACCTCGAGGTGTTCGCCTGCTCGATGGGCGACAACACCATCCACTACAAGGGCCACGTCAACATGATGGCCGCGGTCCAGCCGTTCATCTCCGGTGCGATCTCCAAGACCGTCAACATGCCCGAAGAGGCCACGGTCGAAGACGTCGAGCAACTCCACATCGACGCGTGGCAGATGGGCGTCAAGGCGATCGCCATCTACCGCGACAACTGCAAGGTGGCCCAGCCGCTGTCGACCGTGAAGAAGGAAGCGGCGGTCACTGGTTCTGGAGTCGCAGCGGTGACCGAGGTGGTCGAGAAGGTCATCGAGAAGGTCGTCAACGTCCCGACCCGCACCAAGTTGCCCCGCAACCGCAACAGCCGGACGTTCGAGTTCCGGGTGGCCGACTGCAAGGGTTTCGTCACCGTCGGCGAGTACGAGGACGGCCGCCCGGGCGAGCTGTGGATGAACGTGTCCAAGCAGGGCTCGACCCTCGCCGGCATCATGGATGCCTTCGCCATCTCGGTGAGCTACGGCCTTCAGTACGGGGTGCCGCTGCGGGCCTACGTCGAGACGTTCACCAACATGCGTTTCGAGCCCGCCGGTATGACCGACGACCCCGATGTGCGGTTCGCCTCGAGCCTCGTCGACTACATCTTCCGCCGTCTGGCGGTCGACTACCTGTCGTACGAGGAGCGGGTCGAGCTCAACATCCTCACCATCGACGAGCGGTCCCAGCCCACGCTGCCCGGCGTCGAGGAGTCGGTGACCGAGACGGTGCAGGGCCACGACGTCGAGCCTGACCCGATCTCGATCCCGTCGGCGAGCACGCTGCTCGACGTTCCCGACACCGTCGGTGTCCCGGAGCCGTCGTCGACGGCGCACGACGCGCCGATGTGCATGACGTGTGGTGTGGCGATGATGCGCAGCGGCAGCTGCCACGCCTGCCCCAGCTGCGGCTCCACCAGCGGCTGCAGCTGAACCCGAACCGCACCGAATCTGGCGACAGCTGAGCCGACCCGTCTCTGCTCAGCTGTCGCCGGATCGGGTCGGCGGTGCCGACCAGAGGTCGGGGAACACCTTGGCGACCCGCTCGGTGAGATAGGCGCCGTAGGTGCCGTCGAAGTCGAAGACCGATCGTCCGTCCCAGCGGGTGGGTGCCGGAGCACCGGTGTCGCCGAGTCCGGGGATGGGGGTGATCTCGGCGTCCCACGACGGATCGAAGAAGAACGGGAACGACAGTCGGCTGCGTGACGGAGATCGGACCCGGTGCGGAGTCGAGCGGTAGGCCCCGCCGGTCATGCGTTCGAGCATGTCACCGATGTTGCACACGAAGCTGTCCGGGATCGGCGGGGCCGGCGTCCATCCACCACGGCTTCGGACCTCGAGTCCGCCGACGGCGTCCTGGCGGAGGATGGTGAGCAGGCCATAGTCGGTGTGTTCCTGGACGCCCCATTCGGCACCGTCGACCGCGCCGAGGGCGGGGTAGTGGAAGATCCGGAACAGGATCGTCGGATCAGCGGTGATCGTGGACCGGAACCAGTCGGCGTCGAGGCCGAGTCCGACGGCGATGAGCGCGCACAATCGGTGCCCGAGGTCCGTGAGTTCGTCGAGGACCTCGAGGACAGCCGGACCGAGGTCCGAGTCGTCCGGGAAGAGGTTGGCGCCGTGCAGCGGCGTACCGGCCCGGGGATGGTCGGGTCCGTCCTCCCGCCCGAAGTAGACGCCCTCCTTTCCGTCGGGGACGCCCGAGGTCAGTTCGCCACCGGGCGGGAACCAGCCTCGCCATGCCGCCCCGGCCAGTGCCATCTCGATCTGGGCCTTGCGCCCCGGCGGTCGTGCGAAGAAATCCCGGGCCGCCGTGTCGAGACGATCGAAGAGGCCGGCGTCCACACCGTGCCCGGTGAGGACGAAGAACCCATCGTGCCGACACGCTGTAGCGATCTGCTGTGCGGCGTCGTCGCGTGACACGTCGATGACCGAGACCCCCATCGACGCACAGTCTGGCCCGGTGGGCTTCGCGGCGGTGGATACGGGGCCGGTGGACACGGGGCCGCTCGCGTCATACCGTGCGTAGGCAGAAGAACGCGAAAAGTGGCATGCGACGGAAGGGGGTTCCGGATGGAAGTTCGCGACGCGATGACCGATTTCTTGGGTTCGATTCGCCCTCGCGCTCGTCCTGCTGCCATGTCGTCCGACGCTGCCGCTGGCTTCGGCGCGGTCGTTCTCGTCGGGTTGTTGATCGCGTTGTCGCTCGCCGATGCGGGCTCCCATCAGCAGGCGCCGGCGGTCGCTCTGGCGCTGGTCGCCCTCGGTCTGGTCGTGGCGGCGACGCTGTGGGTCGCCGCTGATTCGGGCACGGGTCGACTCGTGCGCGCCACCCGGGTGGTGCCGCTCATTGTCGGCATCGTCTACCTCGCGCCGACGACGATGGTCCTCGTGGCGGCGCTGTCACCGGTCGCT
>JAPKDO010000024.1 GCA_028822535.1 Acidimicrobiales bacterium | reverse complement strand
CGCCGATGATGTGGTCGTGGGGCACGCGCGCCTCGTCGAGGAACACCTCGTTGAAGAGGGCTCGGCCCGTCATCTCTCGGAGGGGCCGGACCTCGACTCCGTCCTGGCGCATGGGGCACGCGAAGTAGGTGATGCCGCGATGCTTGGGAGCGTCGGGGTCGGTCCGAGCGATGAGGATCCCGTAGTCGGCCCACTGTCCGAGGGACGTCCACACCTTCTGGCCGGTGACGACCCACTCGTCGCCGTCGCGTTCCGCTCGGGTCTGCAATCCGGCGAGATCGGAGCCGGCGCCGGGTTCGGAGAACAACTGGCACCACCCGTCCTGGCCGTTGAGGATCCGGGTGACCAGGCGCTGGTTCAGAGCGTCGGTCGCGTGGGCGATCATCGTGGGCGCGGCGAGCATCATGCCCAACCCGGACGGGGGGCCGAGTGCGCCGCGATCGACCATGGCCCGGACGAGCGCCGACACCCGCGGACGCGACCAGTCGCGGCCCCAGGGCTCGGGCAACATCGGGTGGGTGAGGCGGGCGTCTGCCAGACGCTGCCACCACTCCTCGACGGTGATCTCGGGATCCCAGTTGGCGTCGAGCCACTGGTCCACGTCGATGTCTTGCATGGTCTCGGTTGCAGTCATGTTCATTCCTGTCTGTCGAAGGTCACGGGTGGGTCATCTGCCGGAGGCAGCAGGTCGAATGTCGGGCGTCTCGTCGCTGGGTTCGGCCCAGACGAGGACGAAGTCGTCGGAGCGGCGTTCGATCGAGCACTGCACCGGCATGCCCAGTGCGAGGTCATTCGGTGTCGAGGTCGTGGCGGCCAGCAGGGAGACCTGCTCGTCGAGCGCCACGACGAGGGTCGCGTAGGGGGTCGCCTCGTGCCAGCCCGGGTCCATGCTGCGGTGGCTCACAGCATACGAACGCACCGTTCCCGCTCCCGAGACCGGCACGAATGCGGACTCCCTGCTCCGACACGCAGCGCAGAAGCGGCGGGGTGGATGGCGCCACGTCGCACACGAGGCGCATCGCTGGATGGTCACCATGTCGGCCTCGAGGCACGCGTGGTGCCAGTCGAGCATGAGCCACTCCGGTCGCGGGACGTAGCTGCCGATCATCGGTCCCGCCCGAGGATGGCGATGCTTCCGTCACCCAGATCGCCGTAGCCGGTGACCAATGCGAGTTCGGCGTCCGGTACCTGTGCCGGTCCGGCGTCATGGCGGAGCTGCCGTGTCGCCTCGACCACATGGTTGAGACCCCAGCAGTGCCCCTGGGAGAGGAGGCCACCGTGGGTGTTCAGCGGGAAGTCGCCGTCCATCCCGATGGTGCCGCCGGCCACGAAGTCCGCAGCGCCTCCCGGTTCTGCGAACCCGAGCGCTTCGAGTTGGAGCAGCACCACGTACGTGAAGCAGTCGTAGATCTCCAGCACGTCCATGTCGTGTGCGGTGACACCGGCTCGGCCGAAGGCTCGGGGCGCCGCCCGGTGGATGCCGAGCTCGAGCAGGTCCGATCGGCTCGCGATCTCATCGGCTGGCTGCGGATGGCCTTCGGCACCGCCGAGGTAGACGACCGGGTGCTGGCGGAGGTCGCGCGCCCGCTCCACGGACGTGACGATCACGGCGGCGGCGCAGTCGGTCTCGAGGCAGCAGTCGAACTTGCGCAGTGGTTCGGCGATGTAGGGGGACGCGTCGTAGTCGGCGCGGGTGAGGGGGCGGTCCCGCATCAGGGCGCGAGCGTTGTTGTGGGCATGCTCCCGGCAGGTGAGTGCGATCGTCGCCGCTGCCTCCTCCGGAATGCCGAACGTGTCGACGTAGTGCCGCAGGTAGAGGCTGTAGTGCTGGGCGGCGCTCATCAGGCCGTACGGGGCATAGAGGTTGCGGACCGTCTCGCCCATGGGGCCGAGATTCATGGAGCGCTTGCTCGGTCGGGCATCGGCCTTGGGGCGCAGTGCCGAGTACCCGTTCCAGCCGAGGGTGACCAACACGTTCTCGGCCAAGCCGCAGGACACGGCCATGGCTGCCGTCTGGAGAGCGGCAGTCGGAGACGCGCCGCCCATGAGCACGCTGACGTGGTACGAGATGTCGTCGATGCCGAGGTTGGCAGCGATCTCCTCGGTCGTCATGAAGCCGGGGGGCGGGATGATGCCATCGATGTCGGAGGGCGCCAGACCAGCGTCGTCGATCGCGTCCATGGACGCGGACAGGATCAGGTCACAGACATGGTCGTCCGCCCCCCGGATGTAGTCGGTCTCGCCGACCCCGACGATCGCCGTCGTCCCCCACACCGTCTCGCCTTCCACTTGTGCCTGGCCTCCCGAGCGCGGTGGGGAACGAGACGGAGCCTGTCAGATGTATCGCAATGAGACAAGTCTTCAGTAGTGTGTCGCCATGACCGCTCTGCATCCAGCCGACTCCGACGTCGCCGACTGGGCGACGGACTTCGACATCCTCGACGAGGACTACGTGGACGATCCGAGTCCCGTCTGGAACGAACTGCGTTCGGGTTGCCCGATCGCGCACACCGAGCGATACGGATCGACGTGGCTCCCGGTGCGCTACGACGACCTCGCCGAGATCGCGCACGACGTCGATCGGTTCTCGTCCCGTGACATCGCCGTCATCACGCCAGGCCGCGACGTCGATCCGATGACCGGGATGATGCTGGAAGCACCTCCGATCACCTCCGATCCTCCGCTCCAAACCTGGGCACGCCGTCTGTTGTTGCCCCGTTTCGGCCCGTCGGTGATCGAGGCGCTCACCCCGGTGACCGCCGACCTCGCCGACGACCTCATCGATCGGTTCATCGATGGTCGCGTCGCTGATGCAGCGTGTGACTACTCCCAGCACATTCCGGTACGGGTCATCGCCCGGATGCTCGGGGTGCCGCTCGACGACGAAGCGATGTTCACCGACTGGGCCGTGGCGAGCCTCCAACAGGGCTTCCACAACATCGAGGGCGCGACCGATGCGATCATGGAGGTCATCAGCTACTTCGCGGAGAAGCTGGACGAGCGAGAGGCAGTGCCGCCGGCGGATCGCCCCGACGACCTGCTCACCATGCTCGTCGAAGCTCGCCACGATGGTTCTCCACTGACCGACCGTCACCGCATCGGCAGCTGCTTCCTGCTCCTGATCGCAGGAATCGACACGACGTGGAGTTCGATCGGCGCCAGCTTGTGGCACCTCGCCTCGCACCCGGAGGACCAACGGCGCCTGCGGGCGGAGCCGGAGCTGATGCCCACGGCCGTGGAGGAGTTCCTTCGTTTCTACAGTCCCGTGACGATGGCCCGTTCCGTCACCGAGGACACCGAGTTCAACGGCTGCCCGATGAAGGCGGGCGACAAGATCCTCATGGCGTTCCCGGCGGGCAACCGGGACCCGGAGCACTTCGAGGACCCCGACGTGTTCAAGCTCGACCGTGCTCGCAATCGCCACTTCGCGTTCGGTTCGGGCATCCACCGCTGCCTCGGTTCGAACCTGGCTCGGATGGAACTGCGTGTCGCGATCGAACGGTTCCTGGACCGTGTCCCGACCTTCGAGCTGGCGGACCCGGATGCCGTCACCTGGAGCGGCGGGCAGATCCGCGGGCCCCGGACCGTCCCGGTGCGTTGGTGAGCGGAGCAACACACTGATGGAGGATCGCGTTGGCCCGACACCGCGACTCGGGATGCTCGAGATCGACGGGGCCAGGGCCGCAGCCGAACGCGTCGGCATCCCGGAGACGATGGCGGAGTTGTCCGTCTTCCGGGTGCTGTTGCGCCACGAGGAGCTCGCGGCGCGCGTCAACGGTCTGTTGCAGCAGCTCCTGTGGCGCAGTTGCCTGGACGCACGGCTCCGCGAGCTGATCATCATGCGCATCGGGTGGTCGCAGGCGGCGGCCTACGAGTGGACGCAGCACTGGCGCGTCGCCCGGCTGCTCGAGATACCGGAGGCCGACCTCGTCGCCGTTCGCGAGTGGGTCGACAGCGACCGCTTCGATCGAGCCGACCGAGCGGTGCTCGCGGCCACCGACGACACGTTGGCCGCAGGGGCGATCAGCGACGAGACGTGGCGCGAGCTCGAAGCCACCATCCCCGACGAACTCGCCCGGATGGAGGTCGTGATCGCCATCGGAAACTGGTCGATGTTCGCCCAGCTCCTGCGATCGTTGGCCATCCCACTCGAAGACGGTGTCGCGCCATGGCCGCCCGATGGCCGTGCGCCGAACGACGCGACGTGAGCGCCTGTCCGACGGGGTGACCCAGCAGCGGGTGCGTGTCGCTCCCGGTGGAGTCGACACGCACCCGCTGGTTGTCAGAGCGAGCTGACCGCTTGTTCCCGCAGTCGCTTGTAGTCGACCTTGCCGTTCGCAGCTCGGCCGATCGACTCGACCTCGACCACGCGTCGAGGAGCCTTGTAGGCGGCGAGACGACCACGAACGTGTTCGATGAGCGCCTCTTCGTCGGTGGAGTCACCCGCCGGTTCGACCACGGCGACGATCATCTCGCCGAAGCGTTCGTGGGGGACGCCGACGACGACGGCATCGCGTACGGACGCGTGGGTCTTGACCGCCTCCTCGACCTCTTCCGGGTACACCTTCTCGCCGCCGGTGTTGATGCACACCGACCCGCGACCGAGGACGATGATCGTGCCGTCGTCGTCGAGCGTGGCGTAGTCGCCCGGGCAGGAATAGCGGTTCCCGTCGACCACGAGGAACGTCTTGGCCGTTTTTTCTTCGTCCTTGTAGTAGCCGATCGGCTGGCGTCCACCGACGGCCAGGCGCCCGATCTCACCGGGCTCGGTCACGCGTTCGCCGTCGTCGCCGACGACGATCGTGTTCAGGCCGGGCTCGAAGCGAGCGGTCTTCGCTGCCGCGCCACCCCCGGACACCGACTGGCCCATGCCGAGCGCCTCCGACGAGGAGAAGGCGTCCATGAGTAGCATCTCCGGTCGGTGCTCGAGCATGCCCTTCTTCGTCTCTTCGCTCCACATGACGCCGGAGGAGACGAATGCGAGCACCGATTCGAGCGTCCAACGGCCCGGGTTGGCGTCGAGGGCACCGAGGATGGGCTTGGCGAAGGCGTCGCCGACGATGGCGATCGCGTTGACGCCCTTGTCGTCGATCTCGTCGAGGAGTTCCGCCGGATCGAAGTGCCGGCTCGGGAGCGTGACGACGCAGCCGCCCGAGGACAGCGTGCCGAACGAGGTGAACGCGCCCGTCCCGTGCATCAGTGGGCATGCGGGCATGCCGACCGGGCCGGGCGCTTCGAATGCCGTTTCGAGGAACGACGGGTCGTACTCCTCCGGAACGGCGAGCCCGAGACCGGCTCCCAGGATCACCGCGAGATCGTCTTGACGCCACATGACGCCCTTGGGCATCCCGGTCGTGCCACCGGTGTAGAGCATGTAGAGGTCGTCGCCGTCGCGACCGTGATCGGGAATGACCCGGTCGGTCTCGGTGGCGGCCGCATCCTCGTAGGGGGTGGCCCATGCAGGACACGGACCCGATCCGTCGTCGACCCACAGCCAGGTCTTCACGTTCGGAACCCGCGAGCGGATCGCCTCGATCGTCGGTGCGAAGGTTCCGTGGAACACGACGGCGACGGCGTCGGCGTTGTCCCAGAGGTAGACGAGTTCGTCCTCGGCGTAGCGGTAGTTGGTGTTGACCGGGACGAGCGACGCCTTGAAGCAGGCGAAGACGGTCTCGAGGTACTCCGGGCCGTTGTACAGGTACTGCGCGACCTTGTCCTGCTTGGTCGCACCGGCGTCGAGCAGCGTGCGGGCGAGTCCGTCCGCACGGCGATCGGCGTCGCGCCAGGTGACGGTTCGGTCACCCTGCTTCGCGAACGGTGCCTCGGGGAGCGCGTCGGCCGCGGTCTCCCAGATCTCGGCGAAATTCCAACCGGGCATGAATGCTCCTCGTCAGTGATGATTCGTGGTGTCGAGTGTGTTGTCTACTACTGGCTAGATCTTGGTGTCGCGATCCCAGTACTGGTCGCGCAACTTACGCTTGTAGAGCTTGCCGGTGGGCAGCCGCGGGAGTTCGTCGAGGAACTCGTAGCGCTTCGGGCACTTGTAGCCGGCGATGTGTTCACGGGTGAACGAGCGCAGTTCAGCCTCGAGGTCGTCGTCGGCTTCGCAGCCGTCGGCGAGTTGGATCGCAGCCATCACCGACTCGCCCATCTCGTCGTCGGGGATCCCGAAGACCGCGACGTCGGCGACCTTTGGGTGCATGACGAGACAGTCCTCGATCTCCTGCGGGTAGATGTTGACGCCGCCGGAGATGATCATGAACGCCTTGCGGTCGGTCAGGAAGAGCCAGCCGTCGTCGTCGAGGTAGCCGACGTCGCCGAGCGTGGTCCAGCCGTGACCGCCGGGATCCTTGGCACTCTCGGTCTTCTCGGGAGCGTTGTGGTACTCGTAATCCGGACCTTCACCGAAGTAGATGGTCCCGGCCTCGCCCGGCGCAGCTTCCTCGCCGTTCTCGTCGACGATGTGGATCTCCCCGATGAGCGGCTTGCCGACCGTGCCAGGGCGTTCCAGCCACTCGTCGGGCTTGACCAGGCAGAAACCGTTGAGCTCGGTCCCGGCGTAGTACTCCCACAGCACCGGACCCCACCAGTCCATCATCTGCTTCTTGACCTCGACCGGGCAGGGTGCCGCAGCGTGCACGGCGACCTGCATCGACGACACGTCGAACGCGTTGCGCTGTTCCTCGGGGAGCTTCAACATCCGGATGAACATCGTGGGCACCCACTGCGAATGCGTCGCACCATGCGATTCGATGAGTCCGAGCGCCTCGATCGGGTCGTACTTCTCCATGACGATCGTCGTGCCACCGAGCGCCTGGACGCCGAGATTGAAGCCGATCGGAGCAGAGTGGTACAGCGGGGCGGGGGAGAGGTAGGTCGTGTCGTCGGTCATCCCGAAGACGCCACCGAGCAGGGCGGTGATCATCATGCCCTCGGCGACGGACTGGCCGGTCAGGGGCCGCTTGATGCCCTTCGGGCGTCCGGTCGTCCCTGACGAGTAGAGCATCATCTCGCCTGCCGGCTCCTCGTCGAGACGCTCGCCGGACATGGCGGCCGTGGCATCGCGGTAGGACTCGAAGCGCTTGTCGGCCTCACCGATGAGCAGCGGCAAGGTCACACCTGGGGCATCGCCGAGGGCAGCGGCCGCGGTGTCGGCCTTGGCCGGAGTGGTCACGAGCGAGCGCGACCCCGAGTCCTGGAGGATGTACGCGACCTCCTCGGCCGAGAGGTAGCTGTTGATGGTGGTGATGTAGAGGCCGGACCGGAGTGCGGCCCACATGACCTCGAGGTACTCCGGCGTGTTCTCGCTGAAGATGGCGACGTGGTCCCCGGTCGAGAGGCCCTGGTCTCGCCAGAGTCGGGCCAACCGATTCGAGCGCTCGTCGAGCTCTGCGTAGGTGACGGTCTCGCCGGTGCCGCCCATGATGAGCGCGGGCTTGTCCGGCGTGTTGGTGGCGTGGACTCCTGGGTACACGGTTCCCCCTGTGTTGGTTTTTTTTTGGTGGTGGGCGGCAGATCAGGTCGGCAGCGGTGTGAACGTCGGCAGTTTCCGGCCGTCTTCGAGCTCGACGCTCCAGTCGACGACGACGCGCTGGTCGCACGACACCGACTCCGGGTCGACGCCGACGATGTTCGTGGTCATCCGGATGCCTTCGTCCAGATCGACGAGCGCGACGACGTACGGGACCTCGTCGCCCATCATCGGGTTGCCCGGCTTCCGCATGACGTTGAACGAGTAGATGGACCCGGTCCCCTGGAGTTGCACCCAGGTGAGGTCAGCGCCGAGACACTCGGGACAGAAATCGCGCGGATACCAGACGAACATCTGGCAGGAGTTGCAACGCTGGGCTTTCAGCGTGTCGGCACGCGTCGCCTCCCAGAACGGTTCCGAGAGCGGAGTGGGGGCAGGTTCGATCCGTGGCATCAGGACTCCTAGAGCGTTGACTCGGTACCGAGGACGATCGTCGAGGTGCACGAGAGGACGCCGCCACAGCCGTTGGCGATGGCGACCTCCGCTCCGTCGACCTGTCGGTCGCCTCCCTCGCCTCGGAGCTGGCGAACAGCTTCGACGAGGACGAACATCCCGTACATCCCGGGATGGGTGTAGGAGAGCCCGCCGCCGTTGGTGTTGGTGGGCAGTGCGCCGCCGGGGCCGAGACGGCCGTCGGAGACGAAGTCGCCGCCCTCGCCCTTCGAGCAGAAGCCGAGATCCTCGAGGGTCATCAGTGCGGTGATGGTGAAGCTGTCGTACAGCTCGACGACGTCGATGTCGGCGTGGTCGATCTCTGCCATGGCCATTGCCTGCGGACCGGAGACGGCAGCCCCGGTGGTGGTGACGTCCCCCATCTGGCTCAACGACATCCCGTGCGTGTGCGCGGTACCCGCGCCGAGCACGTAGACCGGCGTGGAGCGGAGGTCCTTCGCTCGTTCTGCGGACGTGACGACGAGCGCTCCGGCGCCGTCGGTGACGAGGCAACAGTCGAGCTTGTGCAACGGTTCGGCCACCATGGGCGACGCGAGCACGTCGTCGATCGTCATCGGGGTCTGGTGATAGGCGTTCGGGTTCTTCGACGCCCACTCGCGGAACGAGACAGCGATCTGGGCGAGTTGTTCGCTCGAGGTGCCGAACTCGTGCATGTGGCGGCGGGCGGCGAGGCTGTAGCTGGCGGCGGGGAGACCGAGACCGTAGGGCAGATCCCACTGGAAGAGCGCCGAGTCCTTCCCCATCGACGGACCGCCGCTGGCGAACGGGTTCGGTCCGCTGCGTGGTGTCGCGGCGTAGACGATCACCGCCACCTCGCAGAGTCCGGCGGCGATGGCTGCTGCCGCATGCTCGACGTGGACCTCGAAACTCGACCCGCCCGTCATGGTGGAGTCCGTGAACCGCCCGCGTACCCCGAGCCGCTCGGCGAGGTCGAGCGAAGCCATCATCCCGTTCGTCGACATCACACAGTCGACGTCGTGGATGGACAGGCCGGCGTCCGCGAGCGCGTCGCGGATCATGTCGACCTCGAGTTGCTCGACCGTACGGTCGAGTGCGCCGGTCGACGACACGGCGTCGACGGCCCCGACGATGGCTGCGGCGCCGCGCAGTGATGTCCTCACGATTCGTCTCCCCGTCTCGGTCGATGCCCCGTGCATCCCCCGAGCGACGAAACATAACATGGAGATCGTCTTACGTGCTATTCGTCTGCTGCCACCCGGCGTGGGTCATGGGCGGGTCAGCCGTTCGGGGCGAAGACCCCGTGCAATGGAGGGGTGTCGCCTTCGCCCGCCATCGCGAGGAGCAGGTCCTCGAGGGCGTCGAAGCCAGCGATCTGACGATCGATCGCGGCGAAGGGGTGCCGGTCGGACGCAAGGAGGTCGAGCGCAGCGCGATACGCGGTGACGTCGACTCCGAGCGCCCCCTCGATCCGCAGTTCCTTGTAGACCACGAGGTCGGGCTCGAAGCCCGGAGCGCCGCCGCCGCCACGAGTGCCGGCGATGACGATGCGGGCACGGGGGGCGGCGATGTGTACCGCTTGGGCCACGACATCGGGCGCCTTGGCCGTGACGTCGACGACGACATCGGCACCCGCCCGGCCCGAGGCATCTCGGAACGCGGCGACCGGGTCGTCCTCGGTGACGTCGACCACCAGGTCGGCGCCGAAGTGTCGAGCCGCCTCGAGGCGAGGGCGATCTCGTTCGCCGGCGCCGGTCACCATGACGAACTCGGCCCCTGCGTCCTTGGCGGCCACGGCTGCGCACAACCCGCGGATCCCGCACCCGAGGACCGCGACGGCATCGCCCGGCTTGGTGCCGGGCACGGTCACGCCCCAACGGATGCCGGCGCCGAGCGGGTTGAACAAGGTCGCCAGCGTCGGGTCGAGCCCGTCGGGCACCGGCAGCAGCATCGAGTCCGGGCCGAGGTACTGGTGGGTGGCGTAGCCGCCCCAGAGACCCGGGCCCTCGTCGATGGAGACGAATCCGTACATCGTGGCCAGGCCGTGGCGGTCGCACCGCAGGTACTCCCCGCGGCGGCAGGGCTCACAGGTCCGGCACGACTGGAAGACCTCGACGGCCACGCGCTGGCCGGCGGTCACACCCCACCGTGCCTCGGCCTCCGGGCCGATCTCTTCGATGACGCCGACGGTCTCGTGGCCGGGAATGAACGCATGGCCGGGGTGGAGCTGTCCGCTGTACTGCTCGTGATCGGTCCCGCAGAGCCCGCAGGCCTCCACTCGCAACAGCGCGTCGTCGCTCCCGATCGAGGGAAGCTCGAAGTGCTGTCGACGAAGCACCTCGGGTGCTTCGAGAACCATCGCGGTGGCGTTCATCCGAGTCCCCCTACCTCCGGCGACCTCGCGACGATGATGCGCGAGACGCACAGTGTTGCACGTTGCATGGCTCGACCGTACCATCGGCGATGTCCGCCCACGACCCTGGAGGGCCCATGCCGGCTCCGTCCACAAGCGCCATCCCTGACATCTTCTCCGAAGAAGTGATCGCCGATCCGTACCCGGCCTACGCCGCTCTGCGATCCATGGGCGTGGTCCGGGACGAGCGCAACGACCTGTGGGTGCTGACCCGCCATGGGCACGTCCTCGAGGCGCTGCACAACCCGACCGTCTTCTCCTCGGCAGACGGCTACGGCGAGTTCATGTCCGGCCGCATCGGGCCGACGGCTTCCGGCGGCGATCGTGCCGCTGCGCTCGGCTTCGACGCGGTCCTCGGGAGCCGAGTCCTCATCGCCAGCGACCCGCCCGATCACACGACGTTGCGCCGCGTCGTGAGTCGCCCGTTCACGAAGCGGACCATTTCGCGGTGGGAAGAGATGGCGCGAGCGCTCACCGAGGAACTCGTCGACGACCTCGTGCGCAAGATCGACGACGAGGGCGTCGCCGACTTCACCCAGGATCTCGCGATTCCACTGCCGGTGACCTTGATCGCGGAGATCCTCGGCATTCCCAAGGAGCGGATGCGTGACTTCCGTCGTTGGTCCGAGGCGCTGGTCGGCAGCCTCGCCGCCGAGGTCGACCTCGCGGTCGTCGGCCCGGACATGGCGGAGATGTCGCAGTACTTCTGGCAGGTCGTCGACGAGCGTCGGATCGACCCGGGCGAAGACCTGATCAGTCAGATCGCGATGGCGACGCCCGATGGCGAGGAGCTGTCGACCCTCGAGGTCGTCATGTTCTGCATCCTGCTCCTCGTCGCCGGCAACGAGACCACCACCAACCTGCTCGGCAACATCCAGCACGCCTTCTGGGCACAGCCCGAGCAGTGGCAGCGGCTGATCGACGATCCGTCGCTCGCGGCAGCGGCGGTCGAGGAAGGGCTCCGCCACGGCGGTCCGGTGCAGGGGTTGTTCCGTCGTACCACGGCGCCATACGAGCTCGGGGGTGTGGTGATCCCGGAGCACGCGAACGTCTACCTGGGCTTCGCCGCCGCGAACCGGGACGAGGACGTGTTCGCCGATGGCGATCGGTTCGACATCGGTCGAGAGGTGACGGAGCAGCTGGCCTTCGGGCACGGGATCCACTACTGCCTCGGCGCGCAGCTCGCGCGCCTCGAAGCGCGGATCGTCCTCGAGGCGCTCGCTTCTCGTGGGTTGCTCCTGAAGCCGGCCGGCGACGCGGTCCCCACGGCCAACTCGGTGTTGCGCGGGTTCTCGAGCATCCCGGTGACGATGGACAACAATGTGACGAAAATGTAGAGTTGTTGCAGTCGGTCACACGGCCGACGTTCGTTGTCCGAGGGGACGAGCGATGGCCGACACCGACATGTACGAACAACTGGTGCTGATGGCGCGGTCTTGCTCGACGAATCTCGATTCGCTGGGCCCGATCCCCGCCTGAGTCGCGGTCGGACCCGAGACACCAGGAGAAGACATGAAGGATCTGACCGGCCGCGTCGCCGCGGTGACCGGAGCAGGAAGCGGTATCGGTCGGGCGCTGGCCACCGAGCTCGCCCGACGAGGCGCCGAGCTCGCGCTGTGCGACATCGACGAACCCGGCGTGTCCGGGGTCGCTGCCGAGATCGAACGGCTCGGCTCGCGCGTCACGACGCACGCCGTCGACGTCGCCGACCGCTCCGCGGTCGAGGAGTGGGCGGACAAGGTCGCAGCCGACCACGGTCGCGTCAACGTCATCGTCAACAATGCCGGCGTCGCCCTCGGTGCATCGGTCGAATCGATGTCCTATGAGGACTTCGAGTGGTTGATGGACATCAACTTCTGGGGCGTGGTGCACGGCACCAAGGCGTTCCTCCCGCACCTGAAGGCGAGCGGCGACGGTCACATCGTCAACGTGTCCAGCGTCTTCGGCCTGATGGGGATCCCGTCGCAGGCGGCCTACAACGCCGCGAAGTTCGCCGTGCGGGGCTTCACCGAAGCACTTCGCATCGAGTTGGACATGGACAAGACGTCGAACGTCTCGTGCACGACCATCCATCCCGGGGGCATCAAGACCAACATCGCTCGCAACGGACGGTTCGACCCGGAATCGGTCCGAGCGATGGGGCAGGATCCCGATCGCATCGTCGACGCGGCCGAGAAGGCGTTCCTGACCGATCCCGACAAGGCCGCGCGCGTGATCCTGCGTGCGGTCGAGAACGATCGACGCCGAGCCTTCATCGGGCCGGACGCGCACCTGTTCCGAGCGCTCTCGATGCTGCCCCCCGGCATCTACCAGAACCTGATCCGGCTCGGGAGTCGGATCAAGATCTGAGCGGGGCCGGCGCCCCACCCCACCGACACGACGAAACCGCGCTATCGCCTCAGGAGGCATTCGTACCAATGGCCGTGACAGAACTCCCCCGTGACCGCGCCGACGCCATGACGCCCGACCATCACGTCGTGGTGATCGGCGCAGGATTCGGTGGAATCGGCGCAGCGATCGAACTCGACCGCGCTGGAATCGACGACTACGTGATCCTCGAGAAGTGGGACGGGCCCGGTGGAACGTGGCGCGCGAACACGTACCCCGGTGTCGCCGTGGACATCCCGTCGTTCATCTACAGCTTCAGCTACGAGCAGCGGGCCAACTGGTCGCGCCTGTTCGCCCCCGGTGCCGAACTGCTGTCCTATGCCGAAGACGTCGTCGCCCGGAACGGTCTGCGTCGCCGCATGCGGTTCAACACGACGGTGGACGAGATGGTCTTCGACGAGGCCGCCGACCTCTGGCGCATCTCGATCTCGGACGACGAGGGCGAACGCGAGCTGACCGGCCGCTACGTGATCAGCGGCATCGGCGCGCTCGAACGCCCGGTCCTCCCCGACATCGACGGGATCGACTCGTTCAAGGGCGAGATCCTCCACACCGCCCGGTGGGATCACGACGTCGACCTGACCGGCAAGCGGGTCGCGTGCATCGGCACCGGCGCGAGCGCGCTGCAGTTGGTCCCGGAGATCGCCGAGCAGGTCGGCCACATGGAGGTGTACCAGCGGACACCGATCTGGGTGGCTCCGAAACTCGACCCGGAGATCGGTGTCATCGGCCGTGCCGCGATGTCGATCCCTCCGATCCGGTCCGCCACACGCGGGGTCGGCACCCTGGCCTTCGACGTGTTCGGGAACGTCGTCTTCCAGCAGCGCCTCAAGCCGCTCCGCAGCCTGCTCGAGGGCAGCATCAAACACTGGATGCGGAGCCAGGTGGACGATCCCGAGACGAGGGAAGCGCTGATCCCCGACTACTCCTTCGGTTGCAAACGACCGTCGATGTCGAACGGCTACCTCCGGAGCTTCAACCGCGACAACGTCGATCTGATCACGACGCCGATCAGATCGATCACGCCGACCGGCGTGCGCACCGACGACGGTCGGCTGCACAAGGCCGATGTCCTGATCTGCGCCACGGGCTTCCGCATCATGAGCGAAGCGGAGCCGACGCCGTTTCCTGTGCGGGGCCGCGGTGGCGTCGACCTCGGCGAGTTCTGGCTCGAGAACCGATTCCACGCCTACCAGGGTGTGAGCGTGGCCGGGTTCCCGAACATGTTCTCGGTGGCCGGGCCGTACGGGTTCGTGGTCGGTTCCTACTTCTGGATGATCGAGGCGACGACGAAGCATGCGGTCCGCGTGATCCGCGAGGCCGATCGCCGAGGCGCGACGACGGCCGAAGTCCGCAAGGGGCCACAGGACCGCTACGTCAAGAAGTGTCGTTCCCGCCAGGCGGACAGTCCGCTGTTCGGGCCGCCCTGCGCCACGTCCAACACCTATTACGTGAACTTCCAGGGCGACAGCCCGCTCCGTCCGGCCATGTATGCCGAGATGTGGTGGGAGAACCGCCACTTCCCCCTCAGCCACTACCGCTACGAGTCCCACGCGGAGGTCGCCGAGGACCTCCGCGTGGCTGCGACCGTGGGTGGGTGAGCTCAGCTCGTCAGGTCGGCGAGCTTGGCCTGGAACGCTTCTTGTTCGGGCGTCGGCGGGGTCGTCTGCAGCGCCATCACCTTGGTCATGTCGCCTTCGACCTTGACCTTCCCGGACATGAACGCCTGCATCGCCGCCGACTGGTCACCCTCGATGAAGAGCTTCTTGGCGGTCTCGTAGGGGACCGTGAGCTTCGTCGGTGCGTCGTCGGCGTGACCGCGGTCGAAGGTGCCGCCGGCCAGGTGGACGTCGACGTCGCCGTCGGGGCCGTCGGTCACGGTGATGTTGATCGTCGCGTCGGCCAGGGCCTCCGGCGTCTCGGGCTGCTCGGCGCGCAGCTCCTCGACGGCGTCGAACCAGGCGTCGGTCAGGAAGATGTGGGACATGGTGGTACCTCGTGGTTGTCGGGATCCGGTCGGATGATCAGGTGCGGCGACGGCCGCGGTGGCCGAGCACCGACGGCGCGGTGTCCAGGTACTCGAGCGCTTGTTCGAGCGAGCCGGGCAGATCGCCGGGGTGGTGTCGGGGTGCGAAGTAGAGCCGGAGGTCCCAGAACGCCCGAGCGAGCGAGAAGACCTCGCCCCGGCGGGCGCTGCGCACGTGGTCTCGCCAGCTCCAGCGGCCACGTGCCGCCGGGTCGCGGCGCATGACCTCGTTCGTGAGCAACGGCCAGCCCAACAGGATCAACCCGGCCAGGGGGACCATCGCTGCGGCTCGGCGGACGTAGCCGCCGCCGATGTGGTGGTACACGTCATAGGCGACGTGGCGGTGCTCGATCTCCTCGGACGCGTGCCAGAGGAAGAGGTGCGCCATCTCCGGGTCGACGTCGGTGTCGCCCCAGGTGTTGTCGGCGAGGACGTAGCCGGCCAGGGACGCGGTGAAGTGCTCTGCCGCCGCCGTGGTGGCCACCATGACCAGCACCGCCTGCTTGCGCAACGGCTCGGGAAGTGCGTTGACCCGCTCGTTCAGGCCGCGACGGAACGCCTCGAACCACACGAGTTCGCGGCGGAAGTCGATGCCGTGTTCCTCCATGCGTTCGACGCAACGTTCGTGCTCGTTCCCATGGGTCACCTCCTGGCCGAGGAAGCCACGGATCTCGGTGCGGATCCGCTCGTCGGTGACGTAGGGCAACGCGTTGCGCAGCGAGTCGTTGAAGAAGCGCTCACCGCTGGGGAAGAGCAGGTTGCCCACGTTGAAGGTGTGGGTCGCCTGGGCGTCGTCGACCAGCCAATGCACCCGCGGGGTGGTCAGGTCGAAGTCCGTGTGCCGCGGTGCGACCGGTTCCGGTGGGCGGCGGAGGATGGTGGCGGTCATCGAGAGGCTCCGGGATCGAATGGTCGGCTGGCGAACGGTGCAAACGACGCGGAGCCTAGCCCGCAGATGTGACGGTGTTGCAACTCTGTATCTCGGTATCAGTCGCGTTCGGGTGATCGGCCCCCGGGTCGGCGTCGTCGAACGATCAGCGCCACGATCAGCACCCCGCCGGTCGCGACGGTGGCGCTGGTGGCAACGGCGAGGATCATCGAGTGACGGGCTTCGTCGAGCGCCCGGTCCTGCACCCGCTCGGTCAGTTCGTCGACGATCGGCCCGATCAGCGGATTGTCGAGGAGGCCCGGGTCCAGTCCGATCTCCTCCAGGGTGGCGCGCTGGAGTTCGTCTGACGTGGGCAGTGTGGTCACGCCGACCACGATGCCGACGGTCGCGCTGACGAGGCCGATGAGCAGTCCGACCAGCACGGCACGGATCGGCGGTGCCCCGGCGTCGGTCTTGCCGCGATCATCGGCCGTGGCCATCGCTCGAACATAACGCATTGAGACGGAAGCGTCTCAATGACGCTGCAGGACATCCGGGTGTCTCCCACGCCTGATCCGGGCGCTGTTTGGTCTGGGTCTGCGTGGCGTCGCTACGGTTCACGTCCAACGTCTCATTGTTGCAGGAGGTCGCGATGTCCGAGGTCGGTCGATGGTGCTTCCGCAACAGACGGCGCGTCCTCGCGGCGTGGCTGGTCGCCATCGTGGTGCTCGGCGTCGGTTCGCAGCTCTACGGCGGCGAGTTCCGCAACGACTTCCGGGTTGCCGAATCGGAGTCCCAGCGAGCACTCGATCTCCTCGAGCAGCGCTTCCCCGCGTTCGCCGGCGATCCGCTCGCGCTCGTGTTCCGGGCGGAGGCCACGGTCGACGACCCCGAGGTCCGACGTCGGATGGAAGCGTTGTTCGCCGACGTGGCCGCCCTGGACGGCGTGGATGACGTGGTGTCGCCGTACGTCGGTCTGGCTCCGGTGAACGCCGATCGTTCCACGGCGATCGCGCAGGTACGGCTGACCGAGTTCGGGCCCGAGGTCGATCCCGCGTTGGTACGGGCCATCATCGATCGCGCTGACCAGCTCTCCGAGGAGCCCGGCCTCGAGGCCGCCGTCGGTGGGCCGACGGCGATGTTCGCGGAGTTGGAGTCTCCGGGCGAGCGTGAGGCTGCGGGTGTCGTCGTCGCGCTCGGCGTCCTGTTGATCACGTTCGGTTCGGTGCTGGCGGCGGGACTACCCGTCGCGGTCGCGTTGGGCGGTCTGGGTGCAGGCATGGGGCTGGTCTTCTTGACCACCCGCGTGGTGGACGTGTTCACCTTCGCGCCGGCGATGGCGGCGATGATCGGCCTCGGCGTCGGCATCGACTACGCCCTCTTCATCGTCACCCGGTATCGCCAGGAGACCGCCAGCGGCGCATCACCGGAGACCGCCACCGGGATCGCCATCGGGACGGCGGGCAGAGCGGTCGTCTTCGCCGGTGCGACCGTGGTGATCTCGCTGCTCGGCATGGTGATGATGGGCCTGTCCATGGTCGTGGGCATGGCGGTCAGTGCCGCCCTCGTGGTCACGTGCACGGTCCTCGCCGCCATCACCCTGCTCCCGGCAATGCTCGGCTTCATCGGGCCCGGCATCGACCGCTACGGCATCCGCTGGTTCCAGCCGCCCGACGACAGCGATCCGTCGGCGAGCCGTTGGTATCGGTGGAGCCGGACCATCCAGGCTCGTCCGTGGCCGGCGCTGCTCGGTGGCCTCACCGTGCTCCTCGTGCTCGCCTCTCCCGTCCTCGGCATGGAGCTGGGTGGCCCGCATTTCGGTGCCGGTCCCGAGACGCAGAGCAGTCGGCAGGCCTACGACCTGGTGACGGACGAGTTCGGCGAGGGGTTCAACGGCCCGCTCGTCCTCGTCGCCGAGATCACCCCAGGCGAGCCGGCCGACTCCGCGGTGCTCGATGCTCTCGTGCAAGCGATCGGCTCCGCCGACGGTGTGGCTCTGGCCGTGCCCGCCATGGCGAATGCCGCGGGCGACACCGCGATCGTGACGGTCATCCCCGAGTCCGCGCCGCATTCGGCCGCCACCCAGCGCCTGGTCGAGCGGCTGCGGGACGACGTCATCCCGGGAGCCGTCGGCGAGTCGGGTGTGATCGTGTCGGTGTCGGGGGTGACCGCGCTGTTCGCCGACATGGCCGACCTGATCAACCGACGCCTGCCCGTGTTCATCATGACGGTCATCGGCCTGTCCTTCATCTTGTTGATGGTGGTCTTCCGCTCGGTGTTGGTGCCGCTCAAGGCGGCGTTGCTCAACCTGCTGTCTATCGGCGCCGCCTACGGCGTGGTGGTGGCGGTCTTCCAGTGGGGTTGGGGAGCAGGGCTGATCGGTGTCGATCGACCGGGTCCGATCATGGCGTTCATCCCGATGATGTTGTTCGCCATCTTGTTCGGCCTCTCGATGGACTACGAGGTCTTCCTGCTGTCGCGCATTCGTGAGGAATACGACCGTGGTGGCGACAACGCTGCGGCCGTGGCCGATGGCCTTGCCGCGACCGCCCGGGTGATCACGGCCGCCGCGGCGATCATGGTCATCATCTTCTCCTCGTTCGTCCTCGGCGACGATCCGATCGTGAAGACCTTCGGCCTCGGGCTCGCCGCCGCGGTGTTCATCGACGCCACCATCGTTCGCATGGTGCTCGTGCCTGCGACGATGGAACTCCTCGGTGATGCCAACTGGTGGTTCCCGAGCTGGCTCGATCGGCTCCTGCCGCGCATCGACCTCGAAGGGCACGAGCCCGAGCCTGCGCGCGAGGAGGTCGTGGCCGAGGTCGAGGTGGCGGCCGAGGCCGACGACGTCCAGCCGGCGCCGCCGGTGCACCTCACCGCCGGCGCCGACGCGTGGCTCGAGTCGCTCTCGGAGCAACAGCGTGGACACGCCGTCGCCCACGTGGACCGAGCGATGGCCGACGGCGCCGTCGATGCCCTGCGACGAGCGGGGCGCGTGGAGTTGACCGTGCCGTTGGGTCGCCGGACTCGCAGCGTCGAGATCAGCGACGAGGCCGACGGTTACCTCGTCGACGTCCGGTCCGGTGGCTCCGGCAACGAACGCGTCAGCTGGGACGAAGCTCGAGATCGAGTGCTCGGCGAGACCGTGGCGCTGACCGCATACCAGCGGACCTGGCGCGCCGGTGCGATCGCAGATGCGGTGCGCGCGAGCCGCCACCACCACGGCCTGACGGTGGAGGAGCTCGCCGAGCGCGCCCAGACCTCCGTCGAAGCGATCGAGCACCTCGAGCGAGGTGACGACTCCGTCGAGATCGGCGATCTGCTCGCGGTCAGCTGGGTGCTCGACACGCGCCTCGATCTCCGACCCGGCTCCGGTGAGACCGCTCCGGACGGTCTGACGGTCTGACGGTCTGGCGGGCGAATCGCTCAGGCCAACGAGAAGCTGGCGGGCCCGTCGTCCCCGGGGACGACGGTGATCGCGGTGCCGACGAGGTCACCGCCCGAGAGTTCGGCGGCCAGGGCCGAATCGTCCCGTCGCACCACCACGCGTTCGCCGGCGGCGGTCGTGGCGTAGGCCACGATGCTCACCGGCCCGGCATCCCGGTCATGGATCACCGTCCAACCGTCGACGGTCGCGCCGACCTCGGTCCCGGGTTCGGTCTGGGCCAGCGCGGTGTCGTCGATCGCAGCCTGGGCTTCGGACAGGTCGGGTGTGGCGAATCCCCGCTCGGGCGGGGTTGTGCTCCACAGCCCGATCGAGTGCTTGGTGACGTACCAACCCAGCCCGGTGGTGAGCCCGATCGCTCCCGGGTCCTCTCGCAACTGCTCGGCCATGGTGCCGATGCTGTGGGTCGTGTAGTTGTTGCCCGGACCGCCGAAGTACGCGTGTCCGCCGGTGACGGTCAGCGGGCGCGGGTCGTCCAGACGCAGGCCAAGGGCCATGGCGGAGATCTCCACGGCCACGGGGAAGCAGGAGTAGAAGTCGAAACGCGAGACGTCGTCGAGAGCGCGACCGACAGCGTCGAACAGGGCGCGCCCGGCCGTCTCGATGGCGGGGGAGCGGTGGAGGTCCGGGCGCTCCAGTGGGTAGAAGACGTCGTTCAGGTCGGCCACCCCGAGTGGGAAGACCCATCGATCGCGCGGAATGCCGGCGGCCTGTGCCGTCTCCACCGAGCACAGCAGGAATGCCGCCGCCTGGTCCACCTCGATGATGGCGTTCATCCGCTTGGTGTACGGCTCCGCGATCATCCGGTTCGCCGGGGTCGGCTCGGACAGTTCTTCGGGGGTGGCGGCGCTGGGGAACCAGGCCAGGTCGGGATGCGACGCGGCCACCTCGGTCGCCGGGGCCATGAAGTTCCCGAGGAAGCGACGTTGTTCGTCGAGGCTCCGGCCGGCGTGGTGGGCCACCGCGGATTCGAGGATGGGGTAGAGGAACGGCGGAGGCCCCAGCCCGGCGTGCAGCTCGGCCGCCGAAGCACCCATGCGGGTGTCGCCGATCTCGGTGTCTTCGCCGGTGGCCTCGGCGGCGGTGCGCGGGGGGACGCCCTGCTTTCGGGCCCTGCGCACCGCCGCTCCGGCCTCGGCGCCGGCGACGAGGGCCACGTCGCAGCGGCCATCGACGATGTCGGCGCCGAGCTTTCCGACCAACCACTGCGGGGTGTTGCCGCCGATGGTGGACGACAACAGACGGCGTGGGCTCAGCCCCAGTTCCGCCGACAGACGGTGGGCAGGGTGTTCGGTGTTCGGAGCGAGCACGCCCGGCATCGCGACGGTGTCGATGTCGAGATCGGCGCCGCAGTCGGCGAGTGCGCGACGGGTCGCTTCGGCCGCGAGCGTGATCGGGTCGACGAGGTCGTCGCCGCGGTGGGTGATCTGCCCGACGCCGACGAGCACCGGGGTCCTGGGGTCGAGTGCGCTCATCGGATGACCGCCTTGGTCCGGTCGAAGGCGAGTGCGGTGACGAGCAGATGAGCCACCGCGGCAGTCTGAACCAGGCCTCGCGTCCACCGCAAGACGGAACGCGATCGCTGTCTCACGATCCAGGGCGTCCACACGATTCGACGACCTGACAGAATGTGGTTCATGTCTCATGCGGGGTCGAATGGGGCGCATCCGGCGCACGCCGAGCGGCGGCCCGACCGCCGAGCGCGGCGACACGGAAATGAGCGTCGCAGAATGGCGGGAGGCCTACGACGGCCTGGGAGCACTCCTTCCAGCCGTGCCGGGCATCTCCGTCGAACCGGTCGACGCGGGAGGCGTCCCGGCCGAGTGGATCGGCTCCGGTGACGGTCCGGTGGTGGTCTATGTCCACGGCGGCGGGTACTGCATCGGTTCGCTCGACAGCCACCGGCCCATGCTCACGCACCTCGCCAACGCAGTCGGCGGCCGCGTGCTCGCGGTCGACTACCGGTTGGCCCCCGAGCATCCCTTCCCGGCTGCACTCGACGACGCGTGCGCTGCGTATCGTTGGGTCCTCGCCGGGGGGACCGATCCGTCTCGCGTCGTGGTCGCCGGCGATTCCGCCGGCGGAGGGCTCACGCTGGCGACACTCGTCGGTCTGCGCGACGTCGGCGATCCACTACCGGCGGCCGGGGTGTGCCTGTCGCCGTGGGTGGACCTGACCCAGTCCGGGGCGACGATCTCGGCGAACGCCGAAGCCGACCCGCTGGTCCGCGCGGACGATCTCGATCGTTGGGCAGCGGCCTACGCCGGCTCGGCCACCGATCCCGGCTCGCCGGGGTCGAGTCCGCTGTTCGCCGAGCTGTCCGGACTGCCGCCGCTGCTGGTGGAGGTCGGCACCGCCGAGGTGTTGCTCGACGACGCCCGTCGCCTGGTCGAGACGGCTCGCGCTGCCGACGTCGACGTCACCCTCTTCGAGGGTGAGGATCTCATCCATGTCTGGCACTTCTTCGCAGGCGCCGTTCCCGAAGCCGACGAGGGCATCGCCCGCGTCGCTCGTTTCATCGGCGAGCGAGCGGGCGGGCTGACCGCGCGAAGCGAGGAGCCACGCCCCCGGGGGCGAGGCTCCACGTCCGATCCGG
>JAPKDO010000290.1 GCA_028822535.1 Acidimicrobiales bacterium | reverse complement strand
ACCCGGTGGTGCGAGGCGGTGTTGAGGACCGATTCGGCCGGCCCCAACGAGCGGATCGTCTCGGTGTGGATCCAATACTGGTAGAGCAGGTTGATCGCCCGGGCCTGGGAGATGAGGTACGGGCTGATGCCCGCACGAGCGAGGACGCCGTACGGGATCCAGACGCCCAGGACATCGGCGACCGGCTGACGCAAGGCCGTCGAGAGGTTGTAGCGCTCGCTCGAGTGGTGCACGACGTGGAGCGCCCACATGGCCCGGATCTCGTGCATGAACCGGTGGTTCCAGTAGTAGATGAAGTCCCAGCCGGCGATCGCCGCAGCCCAGGCGGCGACACCCTGTCCCCGATCGTGCGCCTCACCCTTCTCCCACATCGTGTCCGGGTTGGTGCGCGAGGCGAAGAACGTCGCCGTGGCCAGCGTCCCGGTGGCGACGGCGGCGGGGGCGGCCACACGCCGGACGCGTTCCGCGAGACGGCTGCGACGACGACGCTTCTCGGTCGAAGCGGTCTCGGACACATCGGCGCTCTGCGCCTTCGCGGCGACCCGATCGGCGACGGTCGTCGCGACCGCGGCAGCGGCCGTGAACCCGAGCAACGCCTTCCCGTACTTCCCCTTGCCCGGGATGATGTGCTTCACCAGCTTCGGCGTGACGAGCGGGGCGATCAGTGAACCCACGCCCATCGCCAGCGACGTGATCGTGTCGTCCCGCATGTAGTCGCCGGGAGTCGGCCCGTGCGTGGCCGCCCGCTTGGCCAGGTACCGCTGCTCGGCGGCCATGGTCCCGAAGTAGACGGGGATGGAGGCGACGGTCAGGTCCAACACGCCCGGCAGTCTGTCCGATCCTCGTCAGGGACGCACGGCCCCGATGACCCGAAGCGCGTTCGTTCCGAGCACCTTGCGACACCGGTCGTGGGTCCAGCCGCGGCGGAGCATCGAGGCGACGAGGTTCGGGAGGTCCGCCGGCTTCCGCAAGTCCCGCGGCGGCATGATCGCACCGTCCCAGTCGCTGCCGAGGCTGACATGGTCGTCACCGACCAGGTCGATCACGTGCTGGGCATGGTCGACGACCGCCTCACATCGTCCACCCCAGTACGGCTCGCCCAGGAACGACGACTGGTACATGATCCCGACGGTGCCGCCCCGCTCGGCGATGGCGCGGACCTGGTCGTCGGTGAGGTTGCGCCAGTGGCGGTTCACCGCGTCGACGCCGGTGTGGGTGACGATCGGCGGGAGGTCGGGGTCGTGCACGGCGAGGGCATCGTGGAAACCGGTGCGGCTGATGTGCGCGAGGTCGACGAGGATCAGCGCCGCGTTGCACCGACGGACGAAGTCCCGGCCGAGACCCGTGAGCCCCTCGCTCTTGCGACGCAGGAACGGAACGTTCGGGGCGGGGGCGGACGTCGCGCCGAAACCCGAATCGGTCAGGTGCACCAGCGTGATCCGGCAGATCAAGCCATCCGGCATGTCGTCGACGATCGAGGGGTCGTGTTCGACCGCGTTGCCGCCCTGCACCGCGATGAACGCCCCGTGGCGACCATCGGCTCGGGCGGCGTGATATTCCGCGAGTGTTCGCACGACCCGCGCCCGATCCGGGCGGCGCTCGAACTCCGCCTGGATGCCCCGGAGGTTCCGATGGAACGCTCGCTGTCGCACCTTGGCCGGCCGGAACGGGTTGGTGGTGATCGACCACATGCCACCGGTCATGCCCGCCTCGATCGCTGCCGGGAGATCGACCATGCCGTAGAGCCGATGGTCGAGCGGGCCACCGAGGCGGTGACGCTTCTGCAGGTCGCGTCGAGCGATCCGCGACGCGATGTAGGTGTCGAGATGCAGGTCGATCACGTCGACCGCCTCGTCTCGCAACAGTTGTTCGGCATCACTCCGCAGGCCACGGTCCACGCCGGGACGATAGTCACGGATATCTGTCATCCGGATTGGAGCGGGCTTCGTAGAACGGGTGAAGCGACCGCACGGTGTGGGACGTACAGGGGCGTCCCCGCCGTGCGGATCTTCACGTCCTCGGCCGGCCTCGAACTACGTTCGCAGCGATGGACCAAGCCGTCGTCGACGCGATCCGAACGGAACTCGAGACGTCGCCGACGACGTGGCGCAGCGTCTCCGGCGGCGACGTGAGTGACGCGTTCGACACGAAGCTCGGCGACGGCCGCCAGGTGTTCGTGAAGACGCACACGAACCCGCCGCCCGACTTCTTCGACACCGAGGCCTCCGGCCTCGACTGGCTACGCGACGCCGACGCCCTCCCCGTTCCCGAGGTGCTCGCCTCGGGCGAGGACCCCGCGTTCCTGGTCCTCGAGTGGATCGACGAGGGGCCTCCCGGGCCCCAGACCGAGTCCGAACTCGGCCGGTCGCTCGCCGCGCTGCACCGCGCCGGCGCTCCGTCGTTCGGTCGCGAGGACCGCCGGACCACCGGCAGCCGGGGGCTCCCGAACCAGCCGTGCGACACGTGGGTCGAGTTCTTCGCCACGCAACGCCTCATCCCGCTGGCCCGTCTGGCACGCGACGAGCGCGCCCTCGAGGCGTCCACCGTGCGGGCGCTCGACCGGGTGATCGACCGGCTCGACGACCTGGGCGGGGACCCCGAGCCCCCGGCGCGCCTGCACGGCGACCTCTGGGCCGGAAACCGGCTCGTCGACGTCGAGGGCCGCTCGTGGCTGATCGACCCGGCCGCCCACGGCGGCCATCGTGAGTTCGACCTGGCGATGATGCGCCTGTTCGGCGGATTCGGCGAGCCGTGCTTCGCCGAGTACGCGTCGGCGTTTCCGCTGGCCGAGGGGTGGGAGGCGCGCGTGCCGCTGCACCAACTCGCCCCGCTCGTCGTCCACGCCGTCAAGTTCGGCGGTGGCTACGTCCCCTCGGTCGAACGTGCCCTCGGCCAACTCCTCTGACCGATCTGGCGACCGTTGACCAGAGACGGTGCAGGCCGGTTGTCGCCAGAACGCCTCGTTCGGACGTCGCGGCGGGTCAGGGGGCGACGCTGGCCCCGTCGGGGAGACCGCCCTGGGGGTACGGGCCGATGAACATGTGCTCGAACATGCCGTGGCCGGTGTGGGCGCCGGCGCTGTCCTGGTACTCGAAGCGGGCGCAGTGGTCGACGATCGCCCACCAGGCCCACGTGTCGAGTTCCTCCATCGGCCACGACTTCCCCTCGACCGTCAACTCGTCGCCGAGCCACATGCCATGGCGGTACTCATCGCCCAAGCCGTACCCCGTGCCGATCCCGATGTAGTTGTGTACGAGCGGCGTGCACACGATCTCGAGCGGGCCCTCGGGGGCGTCGGGCAGGTGGAACGTCGTCGGCTTGCGCACGAAACGGGTTCCGGACTCGATCGGGTGCTCGACCTGGGGCGAACCGAGCCACTCCTGCTCACGCGCGGGGTCGTGCCAGATCCGCACGCCCTCGTCGAACGTCCGATGCCCGTTCCCCTCCTCCTGGATCATGAGCAGGATCGAGTGGTCGTCGAACTGCATCGGCACGTAGTTCCACATGCCGGTCATCACCGGCTCGGTCTGGATGCCCGTCGGCTCACGCTCCCCGATCGGGCGGACGCCCCACGACCGGTCCCGCGCACCCCACCAACGATCGGGCGTGACGTCGAAACTCTCGTCGCCGACGCGCAGCGAACCGGACCATCGGCCGTTCTGCGCGAACCGGGTGGTGTCGAAGACGATGCGGCCGTGCCGCCGGATGTGGTGGGGAGGCTCGATCCACGGTTCGAAGACTCCTTCCCACACGAGGTCGCACGAGAGGTCCAGGTCCGGCGCGTCGACGATGAAGCGGAGCTTGCGCAGCGGTTCGATGACCTCGATCCGGAACGGCCCGATCGACGTGTCCATCCGGTCGCCGAGCGGTTGGTTGGCCCGAACGACGTGGTGGGTGTCCCCTCGCCGTACGGCGAGGAATGCGTCGTGCGTCCCGAGATTCGGGTACATCCCCATGCCGAAGACAGCGAACAGTTCGTCGCTGCTCGGGTGCAGGTTGAAGTAGTAGCGATCGTAGAAGTTCCGATCGCTCGTCGCGACCTGTCGGACGGGCTCGGCGATCTGGTGCACGGGGAAGTCGTCCCAAGAGCTCAGCATGCGCCCACCCTGCCAGATCCGACGGCGTTTCTGACGCGGTGTCAGGAATGGGCGGATCGCCGACTCTCCTACGATCGCCTCGTGCATGTGGTCGTCGCAATCGTCGTGGTGGGCTTGCTCTACCTCGGGCTGTTCCACACCACGATCAACCGATGGGTCGTGGTGATCACCGCCGTCGTCGCGTCGAACGTCGCACACCTCGCTGCCGGCGTCGTTCCCCCGCTCCTCCTCGTCGCCGAGTACTTCGCCATGTTCCTCGTTCTCGCGGTGGGGTTCGCCACGCGTACGATCGACGATGTCGTCCACGATCTCGAGGACCTGCATGTCGACCCGGCCGCGGTCCGCGCCGACGGGGTCATGCTCGCCGAGCACCTGGAGTCCGAAGGCTTCACCCGTGCACCCGAGGGTTGGCTGCATTTCGAGCGCCACGGTTGGGACGCCATCGCCCTACGCCGCGACGCGACGGTCGCCTTCATGGTGAGCGGCGACCGAGGGCCGCTGATCGAGTTCACGTCGACCCTCGAGGACGGCCGGGTGCTGATGACGGTGCCCCGCGCCCGGGACCGGGTGCCGAAGTCCGTCCTCCGGCAGTGCTTCCCCGACGCCGACGTCGACACGCTCCTGCGGGAACACGCCACGGCACTCGATTGGCTGCGACGCAACGGGTGCACGGCGGCGACGATCGAGATGGACGACCTCACCGAGCACGCCCTCGGCGCGGAACGGGCCCACGCCGGTGCACGCGGGGGTCCCGTGGGCTCGATGATCCGAGAACTCCGCCGCCAGCACCTCGACGTCGGCTCCGTCGTCAACCGCCACTCGGCAAG
>JAPKDO010000023.1 GCA_028822535.1 Acidimicrobiales bacterium | reverse complement strand
TGCCTCGGTCGGACGAGCACGGAAGATCACGTCGACGCGTTGCGGAACGGCATCGACGACCACCGCCGGTTCGCCCAACAACTCGACGTGGAGCCCGACCTCCTCGAGCACCTCGCGTCGTGCACCGTCGGCGGCGCGTTCGCCACGTTCGAGCAGCCCGCCCGGGACGCCCCACCGTTCGCGGTACGAGTGACGGACGAGCAGCAGCGAGCCGTCGGTGCGCTCGATGAAGCACATCGCCCCGACCGTGAAGGACGGGGACACAGTCCGGACGACCCGTCGTCGGACCGGGGTCGGCAGCCGTGCGAACACGTGCAACGCGCTGCGATGGAGGAACCCGGCCACCGTCGGATCCTACCGATGGGGTGGTTCGGGTCCTTCGGGAATCGGCGGATCGTCGGGCCATTGCAATGTGCGGCGGGCCGCCACGAGTTCCGACGTCAGCTCACCAGTCGCCCCGGCGATCGGCGTCCGACGCTCGGCGTGCTCGAGCGTGAGCAGGTCTCGGTCGAACGCGTCGACCACCGGCACGCCCGCCTCCGCGCACACCAAGGATCCGCCGAGGTAGTCCCAGGAACCGTGGGCGCTCGGCGAGCAGTCGAGGTAGCCGTCGAGCACGCCCTCGGCCACCGCACACAGGTCGAGTGCGACCGCACCGAGCGCGCGGAACTGCTTCCAGCCGAGGTAGCGGTTGGGGTAGCCGGACATCCCGACGATCGCGTTGCCGAGCGACGTCTCCCCCGTGGGCCGCAGCGATGACCCGTCGACCGTCGCACCACCCCCACGCACCGCTTCGTAGCGACGGCCCGTCGCCTGGTTGACGACGACTGCCGCACGGGGCCCGTCGAGGTCGACTGCGCAGAGGCTCGTCGCGTACCAGGGGATCCCGCGACTGGCGTTGGTCGAACCATCGACCGGGTCGACGACGACGACCACGTCGCGGCCGCCGTGCGCAACGCCACTCTCTTCACTGAGCCAACCCAGCCCGGCGTCGTCCAGCACGGCGAGGCACGCGTCGTCGGCGGCGAGGTCGGAGCGGTACTGACCGTCTCGAGTGCCGGCGAGACCCCAGTCCCCCAGCCCGTCCAGCGCTGAGCGCACGGCCGCGGCCGCCGCTCGCAGGGTCTCCAGGAGTTCGTCGTCGCCCATCGACGACGACGGTAGTGGGGTGGGTCGCGTGGCAGGCTTGTCGGCGATGGCTTCCATCGACGTACCGGGCTTCATCGCCGACCTGAAAGACCACGCGGTCGACCACGGATTCCACGTGCACGACGAGCGTCATTTCGTCGAGACGTACTCCCTGCGGCAGGCGTGGGAGGTCGACCTGCACCCCGAGGAGGCGTGCGGCGGCCCGCTCGATCTCCACCTCGCCCTCGACGTCGACCCCCGAGTGCTGCTCGCGTTCGAGGACGTGCTGCTGTCGATCAGCGAAGACGACGATCCGCCGGACGAGTTCCACTTCCCGCTCATCTTCACGTGGGCCCTCCCCCCGCTCCCCGCCGGTCCCGACCTGTTGGTGCTCGCCACCGAACTGGCCGGCCTGGGAGGCCCCGACCTCCCGCTCGAAGTGTCGGCCATCGACTCGTTCGGCGCCGTCACCGACGCTCCGGAACGGTCGTTGGCGATCGTCGCGCGCGTCGAGGTCTCGCTCGCCCGCGTGTTCCTCGGCCAAGAGCAACTGTGCGACACGCTCGACCGGTGCCTCGACGTGTCGTCCTTCCTGCTCGACCGGGCGCCCGCCTGGCTCGAGGAGTTCTGAGGAGGTCCCGATGAGCGACGTGTCCCAGTGTCCGTTCTGCGAGCTCCGTTTCCAGGCGAAGTGGGAGTTGACCGCGCATCTCGACAGCGACCATCCCGGCCGCGTCGTCGAGAAGGACCGTGCAGAGGGCGAGGTCATCATCGAAGACGGCGACCCGAACGATCCCAAGCCGCTGTAGCCCGAGGCGACCTCGCCGATCCCGGAGGTAGTGCCATCGCATCCGAGACGACGACCACACCCGGAGCCGAACCGCTCGCCGGCGACATCGCGGACCGATCGGTCGCGCTCGTTCGACGCTGGATCGAGATCTCGGCCGCCGCATCCGATGATGAGGAGCGCAAGGCGACCGAGCGGCTCCACGAACTGATCGACGACCCGGACGGCGTCGCGTTCACGATGCAATTCGTGGACCGGGTGATCCGACCCGACGACCCGTCGGTCGCTGCGGACCAACTGGCGTCACTCGTGCTCGGCGGCACGCCCCTCCCCTCGTTTCTCGACGGCTTCGACCGGGCGCTCCTGCGAGTCGGTGCGCGGCTGGCGCCGCTGTTGCCTCGACTCGTCATGCCGCTCGCCCGCCGGCGTATGCGCCAGATGGTCGGCCACCTCGTCGTCGACGCCGAACCCGCAGCACTCGAGACCCATCTCGGAGCGCGCCGCGACGACGGCTTCGCACTCAACGTGAACCTCCTGGGGGAAGCCGTGCTCGGCGAACGGGAGGCCGACCGTCGACTGGACCGGACGCTCGAACTCCTGCGAGATCCACACATCGACTACGTGTCCGTGAAGATCTCGGCCGTCGCGTCGCAGCTCAACCACTGGGCCTGGGCCGACTGCGTCGAGCGCATCTGCGACCGACTCCGCACCATCTGGCGGGCGGCCGAGGGACGAGACACCTTCGTCAACCTCGACATGGAGGAGTATCACGACCTCGAACTCACGGTCGAAGCCTTCTGCCGTGTGCTCGGCGAACCGGAGTTCTCAAAGACCGAGGCCGGGATCGTGCTCCAGGCGTACCTGCCGGACTCGTTCCCTGCGCTGCAGCGGATCGTGGCCTGGGCCAACGAGCGACGCGACCAGGGCGGCGCCGACATCAAGATCCGGTTGGTGAAGGGCGCCAACCTGGCGATGGAGCGAGTCGACGCGGCGATGCACGGCTGGGAGGTGGCCACCTACCCCTCGAAGGCCGACACCGACGCCAACTACAAGCGGTGTCTCGACTGGGCGCTCACGACCACCAACATCCGTGCGGTTCGCCTCGGGGTCGGCAGCCACAACCTCTTCGACATCGCGTTCGCCGTGCTGGCCGCCGAGGAACGGGGCGTGGCTGATCGAGTCGAGATCGAGATGCTCGAGGGCATGGCCCCGACGCATGCTCGCACCATCAAGTCCGAGCGCGACGGTCTACTCCTGTACACACCGATCGTCGCGCGCACCGATTTCGACGTGGCCATCAGCTACCTGTTCCGGCGGCTCGAGGAGAACGCTGCGACCGGCAACTTCGTCCGTTCGTTGGGTGACCTGTCGCCAGGGAACGCAGCGTTCGCCGAACAGGAGCACGCGTTCCGGCGCGCGCTCGACGAACGCTGGGGAGCAGCATCGGGTCGACGTCGGACACTCGATCGCCAGATGCGCGATCCACGAGTCCTCGACGCCTTCGAGAACGACCCCGAGACGGACCCCACGGCACCATCCAACCGAGCATGGGCGATGTCGATCGTGACCGCCAGCCCCACACGACCGACCATCGACGTCGACGACTCGCTCCTCGCGATGGAGGCTCGCATCGCGACCGCTCGTGCCGGCCAGGTCGGGTGGGCCGCGCTCGAGCCTGGAGATCGCCGGGACGTCCTGGTCCGGATCGCCGACGAGATGGACCGGCGACGCACCGATCTCGTCGCCGCGATGGTGCACGAGGGCGGAAAGACGATCGCGCAGGCCGACCCTGAGGCATGCGAGGCCATCGACTTCGCCCGCTACTACGCCGACCAGGCCATGGGCCTCGATGAGGAACACGCACGCTTCGTGCCCCTCGGCGTCATCGCGGTCACGCCACCGTGGAACTTCCCCGTCGCCATCCCTGCTGGCGGCGTCCTCGCGGCATTGGCCGCCGGGAACAGCGTGATCTTCAAGCCCGCGCCCGAGACGCCGCGGTGCGCCGAGATCGTGGCCGAGTGCTGCTGGGCTGCGGGAGTCCCCGGCGACGTGTTGCAGTTCGTCCGTGCGCCCGAGAACGCCGTCGGACGCCACCTGATCACCCACGTCGACGGCGTCGTCCTGACCGGCGCCTCCGCGACGGCCGATCTCTTCCGGTCATGGAAGCTCGACCTCCAACTCTTCGCCGAGACCAGCGGAAAGAACGCGGTGGTCATCACACCGAATGCCGACCTCGACCTGGCGGTGCACGACCTCGTGACATCGGCGTTCGGTCACGCGGGCCAGAAGTGTTCGGCCGCGAGCCTGGCCATCTGCGTCGGCGACGTCTACCGGTCGGAACGTTTCCGACGACAACTCCGCGATGCGGTCGAGAGCCTCGTCGTCGGTCCCGGCACCGACCTGCGCACGACCGTGAACGGCCTCATCGCTCCGCCCGGCGACGCGCTGCGCCGAGCGTTGACCACGCTCGACGACGGAGAGGAATGGCTGGTCGAACCCCGACGAATCGACGATGCGATGTGGACTCCGGGGGTACGCCTGGGTGTGGGCGTCGACTCGTGGTTCCACCGGACCGAGTGCTTCGGACCGGTGCTCGGCGTCGTACGGGCGACCGACCTCGACGACGCCATCCGAATCCAGAACGCCAGCGCCTACGGACTGACCGGCGGGCTCCAGTCGCTCGACCCCGACGAGATCGAGACGTGGACCGATCGCGTCGAGGTCGGAAACGCCTACGTGAACCGGAGCATCACCGGCGCCATCGTGCAGCGTCAGCCCTTCGGCGGCTGGAAGGCGTCGTCGGTCGGACCCGGCGCCAAGGCCGGCGGACCCAACTACGTGGCCCAGTTCGGGACCTGGATGCCGACATCGTCACCGTCGGTGACCGAACGCGACGTCTGGCTCACGACAGCGCTCGGAGACGACCAGATCTGGTGGAGCGAGCACTTCGGGCGTGCGCACGACCCGACCGGACTGTTCTGCGAGTCGAACGTGTTCCGTTACCGACCGCTTCGGGCCGTGGTCCTCCGCGTGGCGCAGGGAACGCCGACCGAGTACGTGGATCGTGTGCGGGCGGCAGCGAAGCGGTGTGGGGTCCCCCTCGTCGAGTCGTGGGCGCCGAAGGAGTCCGAGGCCGACTTCGCCGAACGACTCGAGTCGCTCGACGTCGACAGGGTCCGGGCGCTCGGTCGTGTGAGCGAGGCGGTCCGGCAGGTGGCGAACCGTCGCAACATCCACGTCGCCGAGGACCCGGTGACCGCGAGCGGACGAGCCGAACTACGGCACTACCTCCGAGAACAATCCATCAGCGAGACCAAGCACCGGTTCGGCAACCTCGTCCGTCGCTGACGTCACAGGACGAGCACGCCGCCGATCACGAGCATCAACCCGCCACTGGCTCGGGTCAGCGCCGTTCGACTGCGCGCTCCGAGCCGACTGGCGAAGGTTCCAGACGCGGCCGCCAGGCTGCTGTGCCACACCGCGGACGCCAGCACGAGCCCCAACCCGAACACGACCAGCGTCCGCGGCGCGCTGATGCTCGGCGGCAAGGCGAGCGCCAATCCCGACCATGCCGCCAGGCTGAGCGGGTTGCACGCCGTCAACGCGGCCAACGTCCGGGTGGGTCGGCGGAGTGAGGCAATGGCATGCCGTGCCTGTTCGGCCCGGAGAACCGTCGTGATCGCCACTGCCACGAGGAGTAGGCCGAGGACGGTCTCGACGTCGCGGACGATGCCGGCGTCGAGTCTCGCCAGCAGGCCGGCACCGCCGAGGGCGATCGGGACGGTGGCGACGTCGGCCAGCACGACGCCCCCGGCGCCGGCGAGCGCCGCGCGTCTGCCTTGTTCGGCACCGAGGCCGACGAGCGTGAGCGACACCGGGCCGATCGGCGCGACCAGCGCCAGACCCGTGAGGAATCCGAAGAGGAGAACCATGACCACAAGGATGACGGTGATCGACGTGGAGAACTTGCGAGATCTGCAGTAACTGCCCCCCGATGTCCGTAGGATCTACGGTCATGGACGCAATCGACCGGAGAATCCTCGAACTGCTCGTCGACGACGGGCGTACCTCGGTCACCGACCTCGCCGATGCGGTGCACCTGTCGCTCTCCGCCGCATCGCAGCGGCTCCGTCGCCTCCAGGAGTCCGGCGCCATCGAACGGTTCACGGTCCGCCTCGGCGGCCCGGCAACGGGACGCCCGGTCGAGGCTCTCGTCGACCTCCAACTCTCCCCCGGCTCGCCATGGGAGGGCATCGACGACGCGCTCCGGCAACACGACGACGTCATCGATGCCGTCCACCTCACCGGAGGGTTCGATTACCAGGTCCGGGTCCGTTCACGCTCGATCGCAGAGCTCGACGACCTCCTGCGCTGGCTGAAGGAGTCGATGGGCGTCCGGGAGACCTCGACACGGATCGTGCTGCACACCGTCGACGGCTTCCCACGCGAAGCGATCGCGTGAACCGGGACGTCGAAGGGGACGATCCGCTACGAACCGTCCCCGAGGACAACCGGTAAGGTAACGAGCGTTGCCAAAGCAGACCCCCGCACGAACTCCGTCTCGCTGGAACGGCCTCTCGCTCGAGGAACGCCAGCGTGAGCGTCGACAGCTCCTGATCGACGCTGCCCTCGACCTGCTCGCCGACGAGGGCTCGACCGGTACCACCGTCCGTGCCGTGTGCGCCGCGGCGCGGCTCAACCCGCGCTACTTCTACGAGAGCTTCGACGAACTCGACGCGTTGGTCGTCGCCGTGTACGACCACGTCGTCGGACTCCTCCGCCGTGAGGTGCAACAGGCCGTCAGCGAGGCCGACGACGACCCGGTCGAATCGGTGCGAGCGAGCATCCGAGCGATCGTCACCTTCGTCGACGAGGACCGCCGCATGGGACGGGTGCTCTATGTCGAGGCGCTCGGCAACGAAGCGCTCAACGTCCGCCGCATGCAGACGGGATTCGACCTGGTCGACCTGCTCCAACAAGACGTCACGCGCCGCCACGGCAGCGCCGGCGAGACCCCGTTGGCGCGGCTCGCCGCCGCGATGTTGGTGGGGGGCATCGCCGAGATCCTCTCCGCATGGCTCGACGGACGGATCGAGATGACCCCGATCGAGGTCATCGACGACACGACAGCCCTCTTCCTCGCGGTCGGCGAGCGAGCGGGCCGACTCGAAGCGACACGGCGAGGTCGCTGACCACATCGCCGAGTCCGGAGATCCGGACGACCCGACCGCCCGCTCCTACAATCGTCCGACGTGGACCGTCGAAAATTCCTGCTCCTGAGCCTCGCCTCCGGGGGCACGCTGACCATCGGGCACGGTTTCCTCGCCCCGGCCTTCGCGGCCCCGGCCGAGCCGGGCGACAGCCCCTACGGACCACTCGGCGCCGCCGACGATCTCGGACTCCGACTCCCGGACGGATTCACCTCCCGCACGATCAAACAGTTCGGACTTCCCATCGCCGGCCTGGTCGGTCTCGACAAGGTCGGCCTACCGTTCCCCGACGGGGCGGCGACGTTCGCCACCGACGATGGCGGCTGGATCCTGGTGTCCAACTCGGAGAATCCGCCGCCCGCCGACATCACCGACCCCACCCCGATCGGACTCGACCAACTCGGAGGCGCGCAGGCCATCCGCTTCTCGTCCGACGGGACGATCACCGACGCCTACTCCATTCTCAGCGGCACGCGGTCCAACTGCGCCGGCGGCGAGACTCCGTGGGGAACGTGGCTGTCGTGCGAAGAGGTCGACGATCCGAACGATGCCGCCAACTCCGGCCTTGTCTACGAGTGCGACCCGATCGGAGCGACGCCGGCGGTCGCCCTACCACTGCTCGGACGGTTCAAGCACGAGAACGCCACCATCGATCCCGTGCGCAACTGCGTGTACCAGAGCGAAGACATCTCCGACGGGTTCTTCTACCGGTTCACGCCGACGGCCTACCCCGATCTCACCGCCGGCATCCTCGAGGCGGCCGTCGTCGCCGACGACGGTTCGGTCACCTGGCTCGAGATCTCCGACCCCGCATGCGCCGGTGGTACGCCGTGCCGTCGACAGGTCGACGCGACGACGTTCGACGGCGGCGAAGGCTGCGTCTACGACGACGGCAAGGTGTTCCTCACCACCAAGGGCGACGACCGGGTCTGGATGTTCGACGCCGACACCGACGAGATGACGATCCTCTACGACGCGTCGGACTTCGCCGATCCGGTCCTGACCGGCGTCGACCACATCATCGTCCAGCCCGGAACCGGCAACCTGGTGATCGCCGAAGACGGCGGCGACCTCGAAGCCGTGATGATCCGTCGATCGGACTTCGCAGTCTTCCCGGTCCTGCAGATGACCGGACCGCAACACTTCGAGCTCGTCGGGTCTCCCGTCGTGTCCGAGGTGAGCGGATTGGCGTTCAACCCCACCGGCGACCGCCTGTACTTCAACTCCCAGCGTGCCTTCGGCGGGATCACCTACGAGGTCACCGGTCCCTGGTCGACGGCGCTGCAGGAAGACGACACCACGACCACGACCGGATCCACGTCGACCACGACTCTCGCCCCGACCACCACTGCAGCGCCCGCGGCAGGAGCGACACTCCCGGCCACCGGCGGCAGCGACCTCGGCCCCCTCGCGCTCGGCGCCGGTGCTCTCGCCGCCGGACTCGTGGCGCTTCGTCAGCGACTCGACCGGCAACTGCCCGACGAGATGACGCCCGAGACGGTCGACGGTCCCTAGCATCGAAGCGACAGGGCCTGTAGCTCAGTTGGTCAGAGCACGCGACTCATAATCGCTTGGTCGTGGGTTCGATCCCCACCGGGCCCACGCGAACCCTTCGGATTCGTGACGAACGCTCCTGTATTCGTCCAGCATGCCGGGAAGCTCCGGATTCGCGGAGAATGCGCCTCGCGTTGCCGCGGACAACCCTCGATCGGCGTTCTGGCGCCACCTCCGGCGTAGGGAACGGTGCCGACGAACGAATGGATCGCACCATGGGAATGCAACCGACCGACCCGCCGAGAATCGTCCTCGCCGACCGATTCCCCCCGACGCACCCCGAGCAGTACACCCCAGCGCGCATCGCAGCTTGGCTGCGGTCGTCGGGCGGCTCGCTCGGCGAGCGAGCGCTGAAACGCGCCGCTGCCGACCTCATCGACTTCGACGCGCCCCGCGACACCATCGCTTCCGCTTCCCGATGAGGCTGCCCGATCTTCCGGGCTCGAACCGACGACGTGTCGTCAACCGCTGAGAAATGGCTCCGGGGGTCGGGCTCGAACCGACGACCCACTGATTAACAGTCAGTTGCTCTGCCAACTGAGCTACCCCGGAAGGAAGCGCCGACGATAGCAATCATCGGGGGGCGGCCCCGAACCCGGTTCCGCTACGAATCGAGGTAGTCGCGCAGCTTCTGAGAACGATGGGGGTGGCGGAGCTTCGCGAGCGTCTTGGACTCGATCTGGCGGATGCGCTCACGCGTGACGCCGAACTCCTGGCCGACCTGTTCGAGCGTCCGGGCCTGCCCGTCCTCGAGCCCGAATCGGAGGCGCATGACGGCCTGTTCCCGATCGTTCAATTCGGCGAGGGCTTCGAGCACCGCCTGGTTCAGGAGCATTCGGGCAGCCGCATCGGCCGGGGCGTCGACGTTGTTGTCCTTGATGAAGTCGGCCAGGTTCGAGTCGTCCTCCTCGCCGACGGGCGAGTCGAGCGACAGGGGGTCCATCGAGATCCGCTGGATCTCCCGCACCCGCTCCGGCGTGAGGTCGGCGCGCTCGGCGAGTTCCTCGACCGTCGGCTCCCGTTCGAGTTCCATCAACATCGTGCGCTGGATGCGGTGGACCTTGTTGATCGACTCGACCATGTGGACCGGGATGCGGATCGTGCGGGCCTGATCGGCGATCGCGCGGGTGATCGCCTGACGGATCCACCACGTGGCGTACGTCGAGAACTTGAAGCCCTTCGTGTAGTCGAACTTCTGCACCGCCCGCATCAACCCGAGGTTGCCCTCCTGGATCAGGTCGAGCAGTTGCATGCCACGCCCGACGTAGCGCTTCGCGATCGACACGACCAGCCGGAGGTTGGCCTGGATCAACTCGCTCGTCGCGAGGTCGCCGTCGCGGACCCATCGCTGCATGCTCCGTCGATCCTGGAACGGCAGCGTGTCGAGTTCGTCACCGGCCGCCAGGTCGGCGAGCCGTTCCTTGGCGGCTTCGCCCTTCTCGATCCGCTTCGCGATCGAGACCTCCTCGGCCCCGGTCAGCAGCGGTACCCGACCGATCTCGCGGAGGTACATGCGAACGGAGTCGCTGCTACCGCCACCAGCCGTCTTGACCGTGCTCATCGTCCGGGCGGCCGCACGTCGCTTCCGTGCCCGTGCGACCTCGTCGGCCGGCGTCAGTTCCTCGTCGGGCGGGGCGCCGTCCTCGATGCCCTCGTCGAGGGTGACCCCGGCGCGGTCACACGCGCCCTTGAGCGCGGTGAGGACGTCGGGCGTGAGCTCGACTCGGAGCTTCATCATCGCCATGTCGAGGTGAATCGAGCCGTAGCCGCGCGCGTCTTCGACGAGTTGGTCGATCAGCTCCGTCGGCACGCCCGGGTCCTCGGCTACTTGGGTCATTCATCCCCCTGTGAGGAGACGAACGTTAGCAAGTCCCTCGCTGCAACTTCCCTGCGATCGGTCCGAGCGCCGACCTGGTCGACCAGACGAGCCAACGTGGTGAGGGCCTCGAGGTCGGGCGCAGCCTTCGACCGCTCGATCGACAGGTGCCGCAACCCGACCGACCGGATCAACAACAGCACGGGATCCATCGCATCGTCGACCGGTTCCTCGACCGCGAGCTTGGAGAGCAGGGCCGCGACGTCGGGCGGAGCGGAGTCGATCGCTTCGTGGATCGTGGCCGACTCGATCAGCGCTCGGTAGGCGTCGAGATGGAGTCCCTCGTCGAAGAGGGCAGCGTCGAGCCAGTCGATCACGGCTTCCGGGCGGTTGACCGCAAGGCGCAACACCTCGACAGCAGGGGACGACCGTGGGTCGCCGTCGCTCGTCGCCGTGCGCTGGCCGGCGCCCGGCGGACGAGGGCCGGGATCGCCGTCGGTCGCCGGCTCGCGCGGACCTGGGTCGCCGTCGTCGGCCGAGCGGGGGCGCCGCCGAGGTTCATCGGGTTGCGGGCGACGCTTGACGTTGCCCGACCGCAGTCGATCGCGCAGGCGGGCGACGTCGACCCGGCACCGGTCCGCCACCTGCATCAGGTACTGGTCGCGCACCAGGTCGTTGGGGTGCTCGACCACGACCGACAGCGCGTCCTCCGCGGCGCGGGCACGGTGTTCGGCCGTCGACATGTCGGCGGCGTCGAGGATCCGGTTCAGGCGAAACTCGAGGAACGGGCGGGCATCGGCCACGGCCTGGACGAGGCCCTCCGGATCGTCGTCGGCCATGTCGCCGGGGTCGACCCCCGGCGGCAGCGCAGCCACGACGACATCGAGATCGAACTTCGCCTCCCACTGGTAGAAGCGATCGGCGGCGGCCTGACCGGCGGTGTCCGCGTCGAAGGCGAGCACGATACGACGGGCGAACTTGCGCAGCATCTGGACGTGCTCGTCGGTCAACGCCGTGCCACAGGTCGCAACCGCCCGGGGGACGCCGACACGGAACATCGCCGTGACGTCGGTGTAGCCCTCGCACACGACGACCTCGTCGGCCTCGACGATCCCCGCCTTGGCACGATCGAGTGCGAAGAGGACACGCGACTTGTCGTAGAGCGGGGTCTGCGACGTGTTCATGTACTTCGGACCCTCGACGCCGGGCATGATCCGCCCGCCGAAGCCGAGTGGGTGGCCGTCGCTGTCGTGGATGGGGAACAGGACGCGCCCTCGGAAGAAGTCCTGCGCCCTCCCTCGCTTGTTCACGAAGCCCAGACCTGTACCGGCCAGGTCCTTCTTCGAGAGTCGCAGCTCACGGGCCAACTGGTCCCAGTCGTCGGGGGCCCATCCGATGCGCCACGACCGCACCTCGTCGCTGTCGAACCCACGGTCGCGCAGGTACTTGCGGGCTGCGGCAGCGTCCGGCGCCGACAGCAGACGGTCGTGGTAGAAGTCCTCGGCCTTCTGCACCAGGTCCTGGAGGCGACGCCGTTCGGCCCGGGTGCGGTTCTCGCCCTCGTTGTCATAGGTGAGGGTCATCCCCACCTTCGACGCCAACCGCTCGACCGCCTCGACGAAGCCGAGGTGTTCCTGCTCGCGCACGAACGTGATGGCGTCGCCCGACGCCTGGCACCCGAAGCAGTGGTAGAGCCCGTCGACGGCGTTGACGTAGAAGGAGCCGGTCTTCTCGGCGTGGAACGGACACAGACCGCGGTAGCGCTGGCCGACCTGTTTCAGCTGCACGTACTCGCCGATGAGTCCGACGATGTCGGTCGACGCCCGGACGCGTGCGATGTCCTCGTCGCGGATGCCCATCGGGTCCGGTCTAGCCGGTCTCGACCGTGTCGAGTGCCTGTTCGAGGTCGGCGACGAGATCGGAGGCGGACTCGATGCCGACCGAGAGTCGGACGAGGTCGTCGGGCACCTCGTTCGCCGTGCCCGACACCGACGAGTGCGTCATCAGGCCCGGGTGTTCGATCAGGCTCTCGACCGCACCCAGCGACTCGGCAAGGGTGAACAGTTGGGTCGATTCGCACAACGACCGCGCGGCGTCGACGCCGCCGTTCATCCGGACGCTCACCATGCCGCCGAAGCCGGACATCTGTCGTGCCGCGACGGCATGGCCTGGGTGATCGGGGTCGCCGGGCCATAGCACGGTGGCGACCGCGGGGTGCGCGGCGAGCATCTCGGCGACGACGGCCGCGTTCTCGCAGTGGCGCTCCATGCGCAGGTGGAGTGTTCGACAGCCCCGGTGCACCAGGTAGGAGTCGAACGGTCCCGGGACCGCACCGGCAGCGTTCTGCACGAACCCGACGCGCGCCCCGACCTCGGTGTCGTTGGTGGCGACGAATCCCCCCACCACGTCGGAGTGGCCGCCCAGGTACTTGGTGCTCGAGTGCACGACGAGGTCGGCGCCGAGCGCGAGCGGTCGTTGCAACGCCGGGGTGGCGAAGGTGTTGTCGACGACGACCAACGCATCCCGTTCGTGGGCGAACGCCGAGACCGCCTCGATGTCGACGATGCGCAGCAGTGGGTTCGTCGGTGTCTCGATCCAGACCATACGGGTGTCGTCGGGCCAGGCAGCGGCGATGACGTCGAGATCGGTCAGATCGGTGGTCTCGACGCCGAGACCGGCCGGCGCGTGCACCTGGCGAGCGAGACGGAACGTGCCGCCGTACGCGTCGTCCGACATCAGCACCGCGTCGCCGGGGGCGAGCATGCGCAGCACTGCGTCCTCCGCGGCGAGGCCGGACGAGAAGGCGAAGCCGAAGTCGGCGCCCTCGAGCGCGGCGACGTGGCGTTCGAGCGAGGCACGCGTCGGGTTGCCCGAGCGGCTGTACTCGAACCCGCTGTGCTTGCCGACCGCATCCTGCGCGAAGGTCGACGACAGGCTGATGTTGGGGACGACGGCGCCCGTCAGCGGATCGGGCCCGCCGGCGCCGTGCACGCAATCGGTCTCGAACTCATTCATCGGACTGCCTCCCGACAGATCGGAGTACATCGGATCGGCTGATGACTGCGACGGGATGACCCGCGTCGAGGACGATGGCGGCCGAGGCGTTCTCGAGCGTCTTCACCGCTTCACCGATGGGTTCACCCAGGCCGAGGGTGGGCAGCGGCGCCCCGACCACGTCGGCGACCGGCCGGTCCAGGACCGTGGGATCGGCCATCACCTGGTCGAGCAGGTCGACCTCGTTCACCGCGCCCACGACCTCACCGAGCACCACCGGTGGCTCGGCCTTGACCACGGGCAGTTGGCTCACGCCGTACTCCCGCATGATCTCGATCGCCGTACGAACCGTCTCCTCGGGGTGGGTGTGCACCAGCAGCGGGAGATCCTTCGACCGGCCGTCGAGCAAGGACTCGACCAGCGGACCGCTCGAGCGGAGGAAGCCGTGGTCGGCCATCCATCGGTCGTCAAAGAGCTTGGAGAGGTAGCCCCGACCGGAGTCCGGGATGTGCACCACGACGACCGCATCCTGCGGGAGGTCAGCGCCGATGTGGAGTGCTGCGGCGATCGCCGTTCCCCCGGACCCGCCGATCAGCAGGCCCTCGGTCCGGGTCACACGGCGGGCGGTCGCGAACGACTCGCCGTCGCTGATCGGCACGATCACGTCGGGGATGTCCGGGTCGTACGTCGACGGCCAGAAGTCCTCACCGATGCCCTCCACGAGATAGGGCCGACCGGTCCCTCCGCTGTAGACGGAGCCCTCGGGGTCGGCGCCGACGATCTGGATGTCGGGGTTCCGTTCCTTGAGATAGCGGCCGATGCCGGTGATGGTGCCGCCCGTGCCGACGCCGCACACGAAGTGGGTGATGCGGCCGGCGGTCTGTTCCCAGATCTCCGGCCCGGTGGTGTCGTACTGGGCCTGCGGGTTGTTCTGGTTGTGGTACTGGTCGGGCTTCCACGCGTTGGGTCGTTCGCGAGCCAAGCGGTCGGACACCGAGTAGTAGGAGTCGGGGTGTTCGGGCTCGACGCTCGTCGGGCACACGATGACCTCGGCGCCGTAGGCCCGGAGTTGTGCGACCTTGTCCGGTGCGACCTTGTCCGGGCACACGAACACGCACTCGTAACCACGACGAGCCGCGACGATCGCCAAGCCGACCCCGGTGTTGCCGCTGGTCGGTTCGACGATCGTGCCACCGGGCGTCAGGACTCCCTCCTCCTCGGCCGCCAGGATCATGGCGAGGGCTGGACGGTCCTTGCTCGAGAAGCCGGGGTTGAACAGCTCGAGCTTGGCGAGCAGCGTGCAGTCCAGGTTCCGGCCGGTCCGGTCGAGACGCATCATCGGCGTGTCCCCGATCAGTGCGATCAGGTCGTCGGCGACGTCCATGGGCGGACCGGGATCGGTCACCCAGCGGCGGCCGACGCCATCCGCGACAGCGAGATCCGCGTCGGTGTGGAGGAGGACGGGCAGGCCATGGTCGTGCAGGTCCGCCGCGAGGTCCGCCGCCGCCTGGTCTTCGCCGAGCACGTGCACACGCGGCGGCATGTGGGTGCGCAGGTCGGCGATCAACGGCTCGACCGGGGCGTCGTGCGCGTGGGTCACCACCCGACGGACGCGTGCCCGCAGACGGGCAGGGACTTCGATCTCTCCGACGGCGACGAGTTGGTCCACGTCGCCAGTGTGCCTGCTGATCCGCGACTTCGTCGCCGCGATCCGAACGACGGATCAGCCGTCGTTCGTGCCGAGGAAGCGCTCGACCAACACGTTCCAGAGCTCGGGGTCCTCGAAATACGGCGAGTGCCCGGCCCCCGGCACCTCGACGAATCGTGCGTCGGACAACATGTCGGCGAGTCCTCTGACGACCGCCGGCGGAATGAGCGGATCGCGCTCGCCGACCAGGCACAGCACCGGGCAGTCGATCGACGACGCTTCTCCGGCATCGTGGGTGGTGGCCAACAGTCGCTCCATCAGCGTCCCGGTGTCGATGGTGCCGAAGTCCCCGATGAGTTGGTAGAGGTACGCACGGGCGGGGTCCCGTTCCCGCAGCGATGCGTCGATCGCCGGGTGGAGGCCGAGCGTGTCGAGACTCGTGCCCGTGGCCTCCACCCGCCTCGGTGCAGCGAAGCCCGCAGCGATGCCGTCACTCGTGAACCCGCCGTGCGAATCGGCCATCACGATCGAGCGAGCGAAGCCATGCCGCAGGAGTTCCGCTCCGACGACTGTCCACCCGCCCATCGACTGCCCGACCAGATCGGGATGTCCGAGACCGAGGTGGTCGCAGATCGCGAGGAGGTCTCCCGCCGCCACGTCGGGACCGCTCCGGCCGGCACGATCGGTCGAGTTGCCGAATCCGCGGTGATCCCATGTCACGACCATCCGGTCCCGAGCGAAGTGGTTGACCTGCTGGAACCAGATGGCGTGGTTCCCGCCGAGGCCGTGCGACAACACCAGCGGTGGGCGCCGGTCTCGGTGCTCGTCCCCCGCCACCTCGACGAACAGCGCCTCGCCGTCGTGCTCGACCGTGAGGGTGCGTCGTGAGATCGTCCGGGTCGACGACGTCGCGGTCCGGTCACGCGGGCGGTCGGCGATGCATTCCATCTCGACCCGTCCGCCCAGGGCCAGATCACATCCGCCGACGGTGATACGAGCCGGTGGCGTGCCGTCCCCGAAGTAGTCGGAGTACGCCTGGTTCATCGCCCCGAACTCGGCCATGTCGACCATGAAAACGCTCACCTTGGCGACGTCGTCCCAGGTCGCCCCGGCCGATTCGAGGATCCGGCCCATGTTCTCGAGGGTCTGCGTCGTCTGCGCGCCGATCCCGTCAGCGAGGTCGAGTCCCTCGACGGTGCCGAGCGTGCCCGAGACGAACAGCGAGTCGCCGGCCTGCCCGGCGTGGGCGAACTGTGGGAGGCGGCCGAGGCCGTCGACGACGATGCGTTCTGCAGGCATCGCCGGAAGCTACATCGCCGCGGTGTCGGATTCGGGCTGGGGGTCCTTGCGGATCGAGGCGACGATGGCGACGGTCAGCACCGCCGCGATCACGCCGAGCGAGGCGAACGTCGGGAAGTGGTACCACTCGCTGATCAGCATCTTGATGCCGACGAACGCGAGCACGACCGCGAGACCCTGTTGCAGGTACGAGAACCGATTCCGCATGTCGGCCAGCAAGAAATACAACGCTCGCAGGCCGAGGATGGCGAACGCATTCGACGAGAAGACGATGAACTGCTCGCGGCTGATCGCGATGATCGCCGGGATCGAGTCGACGGCGAAGACCACGTCGGACGACTCGACCACGATCAGGACCGCCAGCAGCGGTGTGGCCACCCGCTTGCCGTTGCGCACGGTGAACAGCTTCTGCCCGTCGTAGTCGGGCGTCGACGGGATGACCCTGTTCACCAGTTTCAGCAGCGGGTTGTCCTCCGGGTGGACCTCCTCGTGGCTCGGGCGCAACAGCTTGGCCGCGGTGTAGAGGAGGAAGGCCCCGAAGATGTAGATGATCCACGAGAACTGCTCGATCAGGGCGACGCCACCGAAGATGAACAACGCCCGCAGGACGAGCGCACCGAAGATGCCCCAGAACAGGACGCGGAACTGGAAGGCCTGGGGCACGGCGAAGTAGCTCATGATCAACGCCCACACGAACACGTTGTCGATGCTGAGCGACTTCTCGATCAGATACCCCGCGTAGTACTCGCCCGCCGCATCGCCGCCCTGCCAGGCGAGGATGACGAGTCCGAAGACGAGGCTGATCGCGATCCAGACGGCGGATTCGATCGCCGCTTCCTTCGTGGTGATCACGTGCGCGGTCCGGTGCACGAGGAGGAGGTCGACCAGCAACAGGACCGCAACGAGCGCCGTGAACGCAGCCCAGACCCAGAGCGGGACGTCGAAGTCGACGAAGTTCGAGTCAGCACCGGACTCGGCGGCGAGGAGCGGGAGCATCGGGCGGAAATCTACCGGCGATTCGAGGTCGAAGCGCAGCGGGGTGATCGTCCGTTGCCGGCACCTTCACTAGCTGTTACCCTCAGTAACATGTTGGGGCTCGGGATGATCATCGCCGCGGACGAAGGAACGCTGGGAGGCAGCGCGCTGGCGTCGTGGACGCCGGTGACCTCGCTGATCGTCGCCTACCTCGTCGCCGTGGTGGCGCTCTTCGCCCACGGGACATCGGGCAACGGCGACTGGAACCCGCTGGGTGCACTGCAACGAATCGGACGGGGACTGACCCGCCTCACCGGCATTCCCGGGTGGGCGGCGATCGCCATCGGACAGTCGCTGTTCTCGCTGCTGCTGGCGGGAGTCGGGTTCTATTCCGACGTGCAGTGGCACATCGCGCTCGGCCGCGACGAGGAACTCTTCACCGCCCCGCACACCGCGATCCTGCTCGGCCTGATCGGCATCCTCTCCTCGTCCGTGTTCGGCATCATCGTGGCGACGCTCGACGGCTGGGAGCGGGGCTGGAAGGTGCTCGGTCTCACCGTGCCGTGGTCGATGGTCCCGCTGGGGGCGCTCGGCATCGGTGCGGTGTCGGGCTTCCCGATGGACGAGGTGTGGCACGCCGCCTACGGCGTCGACGTCACCATGTGGAGCCCGACCCACATGCTCATGATCCTCGGCGCCAGCTTCACCGGCCTCGCGGCATGGCTGGTCATGGCCGACACCGCCGTGAAGCCGTCCGACAACGGCTGGGCACGCTTCCTGCACGGTCTCGCCGCGTGGCTGACGCTGCAGGGTCTCGTCGCAAGCCAGGGCGAGTTCAGCTTCGGCGTCCCGCAGTTCGCCCAGGTGTTCCAACCGATGCTCATCTCGATGGCCGCCGCGCTCGGGTTCGTCGCCATCCGCCTGGTCCTCGGCCCGGGACGGGCGCTGCTCCTCGGCGCCATCTTCTTCGTCACCCAGTTCGCCCAGGTCGGCGGCGACGGTCCCGTCGAGACGCGCCACGGTGCGACCTTCCTGCTATCGGCGCTCGTTGTCGAAGTCGCCGCCCGTGGGCTGGGCACCCGGCATCGGGGTCGGTTCGCCATCGTGTCCGGCATCGGGGTCGCGACGTTCGGTCTCGTCGGCGAGTGGTTGTGGAACAGCGACACGCTCACCGCGGGCGCCCCACAGGCGTGGAGTTCGTCACTCCTCGCCCCGGCCGTGATCACGTCGTTGATCGCCGGCATCGGGTGCGCACTGCTCGGAACCGGGTTCGCGCGGGCGTTCCGCTTCGCCGAGCCCGGCCGCGAGATCGGCCGCGTCGGACTGGCGATTGCCGCACTCCTCGCCGTCGGCCCGGTGTTGGCGTTCCTCCCCCGCCAGACCGGAGACGTCACAGCGACGATCACGCTCGAACGTGTTTCGAGCGACGAATTCCCCGAGGCCGGTGCGATCGTCACGGTCGAACTCACCCCTGCCGACGCCGCCGACGACGCCCATTGGTTCCAGGCGACGTCGTGGCAGGGCGGCGGGCTCGTGCTCGCCGACATGGTCGAGCAGTCACCCGGGGTCTGGGTGGCCGACGCTCCGATCCCGGTCGAGGGGCTGTGGAAGTCGCTGGTCCGACTCCATCGCAACGGCAACGAACTGATGGCCGCTCCCGTCTGGTTCCCGGACGACCCGTTCATCGACGAACCCGAGATCCCCGCCATCGACCGCACCATCGCCATGGGGTCGGAGTCGCAGTACCTGCTGCGCGAGACCGAGGAGGGCAACGGATGGCTCTCCCCCGTCGTGCACGGCTACCTCGCGCTCACCGTGCTCGGCTGGTTCGTGGCGTTCGCCGTCGGCGTCCGACGTATCGGTGGCGAGAGTGCGCTCGTCGACGATCCCGCGCCGCCGGGGCGCACACCCCAGCCGGTCTGAGCCGGTTCAGGCTCTGCGGCCGCCCCGCACGAGGCGCACGATCAACAGCAGCAGGATCGACCCGACGATCGACCCGAAGATCCCGCCGGCCTGTACAGCGCCGTCGTCGATGTCGGCACCGAAGACCGCGTACCCGAGGAAGCCGCCGAGGAACGAGCCGCCGACGCCGAGGGCCCACGTCTTGACGATGCCCATCCGGTCCCGACCAGGCACGATCAGTCGGGCGAGTGCACCGAAGATGATGCCGAAGAAGAAGATGACGAGGATGAACCAGAGCATGTGACGTCCTTTCCCCGGCGCCGGGAGCCCGAGACCTCCCGAGGAAGGTATCGGCGGGGGCGTCAGAACGCCGGGATCGTCAGAAGCCCAGGCGCTCCTGGAGGCGGGCGTGCAACGACTCGATCGGCACCCGCTCCTGTTCCATGGTGTCGCGCTCGCGAATGGTGACAGAGCGGTCCTCGAGGGTGTCGAAGTCGATGGTCACGCAGTACGGCGTGCCGATCTCGTCCTGGCGCCGGTAGCGCCGGCCGATCGCCTGGGTGACGTCGAAGTCGCACATGTAGTGCGGCTGCAGGATCGAGAGCACCTCGTCCGACACGCCCACCAGGTCGTCCTTCTTGGAGAGCGGGAGGATGGCGACCTTGTACGGGGCGATGCGTGGGTGGAAGCGCAGGACGGTGCGGGTGTCGTCGTTGACCGTCTCCTCGTCGTAGGCAGCCATCAGGAAGGCCATCGCCGTGCGGGTGGCGCCGGCGGCGGGCTCGATCACGTGCGGCACGTAGCGCTCGTTGGACTGCTGGTCGAAGTACTCGAGCTTCGTGTTGGAGTGCTCGGCGTGTTGCGTGAGGTCGTAGTCGCCACGGTTGGCGATGCCTTCGAGCTCGTCCCAGCCCCACGGGAACAGGTACTCGACGTCGGAAGTGCCGGATGAGTAATGCGACAGCTCGTCGTCGTCGTGGGCGCGGAGCCGCAACGACTCCTTGGGCATGCCGTGGTCGAGGTACCAGTCGAAGCGCGCCTTGCACCAGTACTCGTACCACTCGTCGGCCTCGGCCGGCGGGACGAAGAACTCCATCTCCATCTGTTCGAACTCACGGGTGCGAAACACGAAGTTGCCGGGTGTGATCTCGTTGCGGAACGACTTGCCGACCTGGGCGATGCCGAACGGCGGCTTCTTGCGCGATGTCTCGAGCACGTTCTTGAAGTTGAGGAACATGCCCTGCGCGGTCTCGGGACGCAGGAAGACCTCGTGGCCCGCACCCTCGACGGGGCCGGCATGGGTCTTGAACATGAGGTTGAAGTTGCGAGCCTCGGTGAACGTGCCCGACTTGCCACACGACGGACACGTGTTCTCGTCCTCGAGTTTGTCGAGGCGGTGACGCGTCTTGCACTCGGTGCAGTCGACGAGCGGGTCGGTGAAGTTGGACAGGTGGCCCGAGGCCTCCCACACCGGGGGCGGCGAGAGGATCGAGGCGTCGAGGCCGACCACGTCGTGTCGCAACTGCACCATCGAGCGCCACCAGGCGTCCTTGACGTTGCGCAACAGGAGCACGCCGACCGGGCCGTAGTCGTAGGTCGAACGGAAGCCGCCATAGATCTCGGCCGACGGGAACACGAAGCCCCGGCGCTTGCAGAGGTTGACGACGGTGTCGAAGAGATCCGGGGAGGCGTCGCTCATAGGGCGGGGAGCCTATCGACGGGGCGGCCCGGTCCCGGCAGGCGTTCTGCGGTGATCCGACCCCGGCACACCACGTGTTTGGTAAACCGACGCAGTGACCGATCTCCAATACACGCTGCCCGCCCCTGCGACCGGCAGGGACGTGACCGCGGTGATGGGACGACGGATCGTCGCGTGGATCCTCGACTTCCTCGTCTACTTCGGCTTCGTAGTGGCGTTGTTCGCGTTGCTCGCCGACTACGTCGACATCCCCTCCGGATCAGCGTTCCTCGATGCCTGCGAGCGGCTGCGATTCCAGGACAGCGAGGCCGCGGCCGGGTGCGTCGAGTTCGGCGACCGGGCGTACGTCACGTCGAACGCCGACAACGGGATCCAGTCGCTCGCGTCGCTCGCCTACTTCGTCTTCTTCGTCGTGGTCCAGGGGATCACCGGCGGATCGCCCGGCAAGCTCCTCACCGGCCTACGGGTCGTCGACGAACACGGCAAGCGTGCCGGCGTCGGCCGGAGCCTGGGCCGCACACTGCTCTGGGTCGTCGATGCCGCTCCGTGGTTCCTGCCGCTCGTCGGCTTGATCACCGGTCTCACGTCAACGGGTCATCGCCGCGTCGGCGACATGGCCGCCGGCACCTACGTCGTGTCGCGTAAGGACGTCGGCCAACCGGTGACCACGGGCGCAGCCGTCACCCCGCCGGCGCAGGGTGCGTGGGGTGCTCCCCCGCCGCAGTGGACGCCGCAGGCGCCGCCGCCCGG
>JAPKDO010000022.1 GCA_028822535.1 Acidimicrobiales bacterium | reverse complement strand
ACGTGCCGCGCGCTCCTGGCGGTCGGATCGGCGCATCGAACGGCGGCGCCGGTCCCGGGCGACGATCGGCGAGGCGATCGGCACGTCGGCCGTCGCCTGCACCCAGACCTTGCGGAACCGCTGCCCGGCCGTGAAGACGGTCAGCACGAACATCAGCCACAGCGCAGGGATGAGCAGGGAGTCGAACAGGAGCGCCAATCCGAGCAGGATCAACCGCTCGGCCCGCTCCATCAGTCCACCGCGTGCATCGAAGCCGAGCGACTCGGCTTTCGCCCGCTCGTACGAGATCAGCAGCGATGCCCCGAGGATGGCCATGGGCAACAACGAGATCCGGCCGGGTTCGGTCGTGTCGAGGTACCAGGCGACGCCGCCGAGCAGGAGTGCGTCAGCGACGCGGTCCATCGTCGAGTCGAAGAAGGCGCCGCGAGTCGACGCCGTGCCCGACGCCTTGGCGACCGCGCCGTCGAGCACGTCGGGGATCGCCGTCAGCGCCAACAGGAGGAATCCGCCCCGGAGGGCACCGTTGGCGATGGCGAAGGCAGCGGCACCAGACATGAGCACGCCGAAGGTCGTCAGGTGGTCGGCTTTGACGCCGATCCGGCGCAGGTTTGCGCCGATCGGCTTGAGTCCCTTCTCGAAACTCGAGCGAAATCGACCATCGAACATCCCGACCAGGCTACAGGGGTGCGTCGACGGCGCCGGTATGGTCGACGTGTGACTTCCGAATGCCCCGAGTGCCGCTTCGACAGCGCAACGGCGACCGATGTCGCGGGCGACATCGACGCCCTCGGGCGCAAGTTCGCGGCGCCACTCACCCGCTACCTGCCCGGTGAGGACGGCCCGGCGTTGCTGCGGACACGCCCGGAACCCGCCGTCTGGTCGCCGCTCGAGTACGCATGCCACGTGCGCGACCTGTTGCGACTGTTCGACGAGCGGACGCGGGCGATGGTCGCGGAACCCGGCGTGGCGTTCCCCTCGTGGGATCACGACGCTGCGGTCATCCAGGATTCCTACAACGATCAGGACCCGGCCCAGGTCGCCGACGACATCGCTACGGCCACCAGCGACTACGCCCAGACGCTTCGGGGCCTCGACGGCGCAGCATGGGAGGCGCCCGGTCGGCGCAGCGGCGATGGCCAGGAGTTCACCGTCGACTCTCTCGCCCGCTACGGCCTGCACGAGGCCAAGCACCACCAACTCGACATCGGGCGGGGCCTCCGGGCCGCCCGGGGACGCTGATGGTCGCTGATCGGGCGCTCACGCCCGACGACGCCGCCGTCGCGCTCCGCTCGTTCCCCCGCCGGTTCCGGGCCGTGTTCGCTCGGCCCGACGACGACGAGGACCGCTTCGACCCCGACCAGGTCGCCCGTCGCCCCGGGACCGACGGCGTCACCGCGGCCGAGCACCTCGCCGCGGCCACCGAGCTCGTCGTCGCGACCGGCGCCGTCGCCCGGTCCCTCGACGCCACCGCGCTCCCGGACGCGACGTCCGACGACGGACGGCCGATCGCCGAGCTTCTCGGTGCGTTCGACGTCGCATCCACCGACGCGGCCGAGCGCGTCAGCGCCGTCGCCTCCGGCGACTGGACCACCGGACCGCTCCACACCGTGCAGGATGCGATCGGCGCCGTCGGCGTTCGTCTCCGGCAGGCGGAGGCGACGCTGCGCAGCGTGCGCTGAGCATCGCCGTCAGGACGTGAGCTTGCCGTCCAGGTCGGACCAGTCCTCGGGGTTGTCCTCGACGACCTGATCGACGATCTCGCCGTCGACGCCGTCGACGAGCACGAACCCGCGTCGCTCCGGCGGCTCCTCGGCCGAGTAGAGCAGGATCCGCCAGGTCGGGCGGCTCCGGAGCCCCCGCCAACCCATCTGAGCCGACGCGTGCCCGACCGGGAATCCGACGGCGCGCGATGCCCCCACCAGTGCGTCTTGTTCGTCGACCACCAGATCGAATCCCGACAACAGGTGGAACGCGCCGACCAAGGCGAGCACGATGCCGACGACGAGGAATCCGTCGTTGACCAGCACGGCGTCGTCGCCACCCGCGGCCCAGAGCGCGATGCACCCGGCGGCCGTCAACAGGTAGAGGTACCCGGGAATCCGTCGCCGGTTGTTGTCCGGGAACACGTAGGGGCCGACGAAGCCGGCGGCGTCGAGGTCCTCGGGGAGTTCGTCGACGTGTTCTTCCTCGCTCACAGGCGTGAACGGTACCCGGCCGGGGGTCCGCTCCCGTAGCGTGCCCCGATCGGCGGGACGGTCAGTCGTTGACGATCGCAGGCGTGGCCTCGAACCGGTCACCCTCGAAGGTCCAGACGTCGACGGGCTCATCGCCGCTCGATCCGAACCAGACGAGACCGCCTCGACCGTCGCCGTCGAGATCGCCGGACCCGACCCGCATTCCCTCCACCTGGTCTTCGCGGGTGCTCACGTAGGAATGGTCGGGCTCGTGACGCCACAGATAGTCCGGCGCCGCGCCCTCCGCGTACCAGTAGATGTCGGCGTGGCCGTTCGCATCGAAGTCGCCGACCACGGGGAAGTACCGCCCGTTGATCGTGCGCCGCTGATCGAGGTAGCCGTCTTCGTGGTAGCTCCACAGGTAGTCCTGGGCGGATCCCGGGGCGTACCAGAGGATGTCCTCGAACCCGTTGTCGTCGAAGTCGCCCACGACCGGCGTGTAGGTGCCCGTGATGCGGGTCTGCTCACTCCGGTGCCCGTCGGCGTCGTACCACCACACGTAGTCGGCCGCGGCCCCGGGCGCATACCAGAGGATGTCGTCGAAGCCGTTCTGGTCGAAGTCGCCGACGAGCGGCTCGTACGTCCCGTTGATCGTGGTCGGCGTGCTGACCGAACCGTCCGGCCCGTGCCACCAGATGTAGTCGTTCGCACGACCCGGCGCATACCAGACGACGTCGTCGAAGCCGTTGGCGTCGAAGTCCCCGACGAGCGGGTCGTAGGTCCCGTGCACCGAGATCGCTCCGCGGTCGAAGACACCGGTCTCACCGGCGGCGTCGTAGCGGTGATCCGCTGCGGAACCGGGGTTGTAGATCAGGATCTCGGCGGCCGGGTCGTCGTCGATGTCGGCGACGATCGGCGGCTCGGTGCTCTCGCCCAGCACGAAGTGGCGGGCGTTCTGCAGGCTGTCATACGGGTCGACCGCCGTGCCGCCGGGCTCCCGGATCTCGAAGTGGACGTGGGGGGCGGTCCACTCCGCATTCCCGCTGTCGCCCATGTAGGCGATGTGCTGGCCGGCCTGCACGCGCGAGCCGATGCCGATCCCGGGGGCGAACCGCCACTCTGCCGGGTTCGCACCGTCGTCGGTACCGGGCGAGTCGTTGTTGATGTGGATGTACCAGTACTGCCATCCGGCATCGTCCTCGAGCATGAGGTAGTTCGAGTTCTGCCCGTCCGGGGTGGCGGTCTCCTTCAACCAGACGACTGTGGAGTCGTTCGCCGCGAGCAACCGTTGGAGCTTGTCGCCCATGAGGTCGTTGCCCTCGTGGCCTCGATCACATCCCGACCGACACGCGCCGAAGGAGTCGGTGTAGGTCACGGGCCCCTCGACGGGGAACGTGATCGGCGGCGGCGTCGCGACGGCCGACCGGGTCGCGTCGCGCTTCCCCGTGTCGGTCGGGATGTACCCGTCGTGCGTGTCGCTCGCCCCCGCAGGGACCGGGGCCACAGAGAGCACGACGAGAACGGAGACGATGGCGAGGAGACGGAGTACGCGGAAGGACATCACACAGTGGTATCGGTCGGTTCACGCACGACTTGAGCGGCGGCTATCGAGTCGGCCACGCAGCGGTGAGCTTCTGCCACGTGACAGCGAGTGGTTCGGGCAGGACCCGGGCCTCGGCGACGGTCGTCATGAAGTTGGAATCGGCATCCCATCGTGGCAGGACATGGCCGTGGATGTGGGTCGGGACACCGGCGCCGGCCGCGCGACCCAGGTTGAATCCCACGTTCACGCCCTCGGGCCGGTAGGCGGTCTTCACGGCGAGGACCGCCTCGTTGACGAGGCGCCACACGTCACCGGACTCCTCGGACGAGAGTTCCTCGAGCGCGCCGACCTCGCGGAAAGGCATCACCAGCAGATGGCCGGTGCCGTAGGGATAGGCATTCAGGATCGCGAACGCCTCACTCCCCCGGTGGACGATGTAGGCCGACTCGTCGGTGAGGTCTCCGTCCTCGACCGCACGCAGGATCCGGGTGAACACCGACCCGTTGCCCGACGACAGTCCGGCGTTGCCATCCGCGGTCACCTCGTCCATGTACGACGTACGCCACCCGGCCCACAGCCGGTCCAATCGGGTCACGTGTGGTCGCGGATCTCGGTGGTGATCCGCTCGACGACGTCGGTGACCGGCAGGTCGCGCTCGGGCTTGTCGCCACCGCGAACGTTGTCGGCGACGGTGCCGTTGGCGACGTCGTCGCCGCCGACCACGAGGATGTGCGGGACCTTCTCGAGCTTGTGCTTGCGGATGCGAGCGCCGAGGCCTTCGTTGGCGACGGCCACCTCGACCCGGATCCCGGCTGCACGGAGTTGCTCGGCGACCTGGAACGCATAGTCGTCGTGCTCGTCGGCGACAGGGCAGACGACGGCCTGCACCGGCGACAACCACGTCGGGAACGCACCCGCGTAGTGCTCGGTCAGCACTCCGAAGAACCGCTCGATCGACCCGAACAACGCACGGTGGATCATGATCGGCTGGTGGCGCTCGTTGTCGGCGCCGACGTAGCTCAGATCGAACCGCTGCGGGCCCTGGAAGTCGAGCTGGATGGTCGACAGCTGCCAGGTGCGGCCGATGGCGTCGCGCGCCTGCACCGAGATCTTGGGTCCGTAGAAGGCGCCGCCGCCGGGATCGAGGACGAGATCGAGTCCCTTCGCCTCGCCGACCTGACGGAGGATCTCTGTCGCCTCCTCCCAGTCCTCGTCGGAGCCGATGCACTTCTCCTCCGGCTTCGTCGACAACTCGAGGTAGAAGTCGTCGAGGCCGTAGTCACGCAACAACCCGAGGACGAAGTCGAGCAACGACGCCAGCTCGCCCGACATCTGTTCGCGCGTGCAGAAGATGTGGGCGTCGTCCTGGGTCATACCCCGGACACGGGTGAGGCCGTGCACCACGCCGGACTTCTCGTAGCGGTACACCGAGCCGAACTCGAACATCCGGATCGGGAGCTCGCGGTAGCTCCGCTGACGTGAGTCGAAGATCAAGCAGTGGAACGGGCAGTTCATCGGCTTGAGCCAGTAGTCGGTGCCGTCCGGGCCGCCCTCGTCCTCGAAGTGCATCGGCGGGAACATCGCGTCGCGGTAGAAGCCGAGGTGACCGGACTTCTCGAAGAGCTGTCCCTTCGACAGGTGCGGTGAGTAGACGAACTCGTAGCCGTCCTCCTCGTGCCGGCGACGCGAGTAGTCCTCCATCTCCCGGCGGACGATGCCGCCCTTGGGATGGAACACGGCGAGGCCGGAGCCGATCTCGTCGGGGAAGCTGAACAGGTCCAGTTCGGCCCCGAGCTTGCGGTGGTCGCGCTTGGCGGCCTCCTCGAGGCGGGCCAAGTGCTGCTTCAGCTCCTTCTTGGTCGCCCAGGCCGTGCCGTAGATGCGCTGCAGCTGCGGGTTGTTCTCGTTGCCCTTCCAGTAGGCGCCCGCGACGCGGAGCAACTTGAAGTGCCCGAGGTGGTCGCTCGTGGTCGGCACGTGTGGACCACGACACAGATCGATGAAGCCGTCGTGGCCATGGAAGGTCTGGTTGGGGCGCGGCTCGGGCGGGAGGTTCTCATAGCAACGCACCTCCCCCTTGGCCGACGTGGCCGACATCGGATCGGTCGACGCGTCGTCGATGATCTCGAGCTTGTACTTGTGGTCGGCGAAGACCGTCCGGGCGTCGTCGGCGCTGATCTCGGTCTTCGCGAAGGGCTGCGCCTCGTTGAGGATCTGCTTCATCCGACCCTCGATCGCGCCGAGGTCGTCCTCGCTGAACGTGCCGCCGTCGGGCAGTTCGAAGTCGTAGTAGAAGCCGTTGTCGACCGGCGGGCCGATCCCGAAGGTGGCGCCGGGGAACAGCTCGAGCACGGCCTGCGCCAAGACGTGGGCGGTCGAGTGCCGGATCACGTAGAGCCCCTGGTCGGACTGTGTCGTGATGATGGCGACCTCGTCGCCGTCGGCGAGCTCGTGGGACAGGTCGCGCTCCTCGCCGTTGACCTCGGCGATCACGGCGGCCTTGGCGAGGCCGGCGCCGATGTCGGCGGCGAGATCACCGGCGGTCGCTCCGGTGGTCAGCGTGCGGCTGGAACCATCGGGGAGCGAGACGGTGATCTGTTCGGTCATGGGGCCGGAGGGTAGCGATCGCCCCTCCGGCCCACGAAGACCGTTGTCTGTCCTGCTGGCGTGTCGCTACTGGCCGGTGGCGGCCTTGATCTGGTCAGCCATCTCCTCGAGGGAGATGGGACCGACGCCTGGCGGCGTGGCGAAGCCGTAGGTGTCGTTGAACGGCGACTGCCCGATCCACTGGACGTTGTTCTCGGCGAGATCCATCTCGCGCACGTCGGCGGTCAACTCGTCCGGGTCGAAGCTCGGGTCGGGCTGTTCGAGGTGGACCTGCCAGCCGGTGCCGTTGTACTCGAAGTACATGTCGATGTCGCCCGAGAGCAGGGCGTCACGGTTCTGGACCGTTCCGCCGAGGTTCGTCTGGTCGTCGACGTCGGCGCCGGCCGCTTCGAGCAGCTGCACCATGATCTGGCCGAGCACGATGTTCTCGGTGAAGTCCTTCGACCCGACGGAGTAGGACTGACCGGAGAGGTCGAACTCACCGGCGGCTTCGGCGAGGCCTTCCGCCTCGATGTAGCCCGCGGCGACGTCGGCGGCATCTTCACCGTCGATGTCGCGCTGGCGGTTCAGCTCGGTCATGCGGTCCTCGTCGAGCGGGGCGAGCATGGCATCGACGATCCCGTCGAAGGCTTCCGGCGCGGTCTGGTACACGTCGTCGGGCAGGGTCAGCGAGACGTTGTAGAGGATGAAGACGCCCGGGTCCTCGACCAGGTTGAGGTCGAGACCGGCGATGCGGCCGTCGGTCGTGAAGACCTCGCCGTAGTCGCAGTTGCCGCTGGCGGTCTCCTGGTAGATGACGCCCGTGTCGAGGATCTCGATGTTGGACTCGGGGACGTCGACGCCGTACTCCTCCTCGAAGAGGACCAGGCCGTCGTCACGCGTCGGGAACTCGGTCTCGAGGCAGAGGGTGAAGTCGTCGCCGACCTCGCCGCTCTCGTCTCCGTTGTCTCCTCCGTCGGCGCTGTCGCCGTCGTCGTCATCGCCACAGGCCGCAGCGACGAGTGAGAGCGCGAACAATGTGGCCAGAATTCGCCACAGTTTGGACTTGGTGTTCATGTTGTTCCTCCAGGGGTGGATGATGATGGGAGTGGGGGGCGCGTCGAAGTCGGCCGGTGCGACACGGCAGCTACAGCCCTTTCGGGCGCAGGATCCGTTCGATGATCGCAGCGATCCAGTCGACGCTGAGCGCCACGACTGCGGTGAGCGCCGCGTACACGAGGGTGACCAGCTCCCGGCTCAGCTTGATGCCGGTACTGATCCCGATGCCGAGTCCGCCGGCGCCGATCAGGAAGCCCAGCGTCGCCATGCCGACGTTGATCACCAGTGCGGTGCGGACACCGGCGAGGATGACGGGAACGGCCAGTGGCAGTTCGATCTTGGTGAGTGCCTGGCGACGGGTCAGGCCCATGCCCCGGCCTGCTTCGATCACCGAGGCGCTGACTTGTTCGAGGCCGACCATCGTGTTGCGGAGCACCGGGAGCAGCGCGAACAGCACGAGCGACCAGATCATCGGCCACTGGCCACGCCCCATGAGCGCGAACGCCATCACGACGAGGCCGTAGGCGGGGAGCGCCTGCCCCGAGGTCGCCACTGCCAGGATCGGCCCGCTGAATCGCCGATAGGCCGGGCGTGTGAGCAGGATTCCCAACGGCACGGCGATCGCGATCACGAAGAACGTCGACCAGAACGTCAGATAGAGATGGTCGGTGATCTGGGGGCGCACGACCTCCCAGGACAGGTTTCGTTCCTCGACGGTGCTCAGGTCCTTCGAGTCGACGAGCCACCAGATCCCGAAAGCGAGGCCGCCGATGCCGATCGGGGCGGCGAGGAGACCCTTGGCCGCGCGCAGCCGGTCGAGCGGGCTGACCGCCGAGTCGGTGCCGACGTCGACCGTCGTGGTCGTCGCGGTCACTACAGACGCTCCGCCGCGGCGAGGTCGTCGTAGTGCTTCTTCGCGGCGGCGCGGAGCCTGCGCAAGACGTCGGTGAGCGTGTCGATGTCGACCACGCCCTCGAAGCGACCGTTGCCGTCGACGACGCAGGCGCAGCCGGCGTTGGAGACCAACATCTCCTCCAGCGCGTCGTGGAGCGTGGCTTGTGGTTCGACCGTGGCCTGGACGTCCATGCCGATCTGGTCGAGCGGTGTGGCGGTCTGTTCGAGATGCTCACGGTTGATCCAACGCACGGGCCGCTCGCTGCTGTCGAGCACCAGCAACCACTTCTCGTCGGAGGCATCGAGCATCTGCGCTGCCGCCGCTCGATCGACGTCGCCGTGGATCACCGGGTACGTCGAGTTGACGTCGATGTCGCGCACCCGCTCGAAGTTCAGTCCCTTCAGCGTGGAACCTTCGCCGATGAAGTCGCGCACGAAGTCGTCGACCGGGAAGGCCAGGATCCGTTCGGGCGTGTCGAACTGCGCGATGTGGGACCGCTCGCGCAAGATGGCGATGCGGTCTCCCATCTTGATGGCCTCGTCGATGTCGTGGGTGACGAAGACGATGGTCTTCTTCAGCTCGTCCTGTAGTCGGAGGAACTCGTTCTGGAGTCGGTCACGCGTGATCGGGTCGATGGCGCCGAAGGGCTCGTCCATCAACAACACGGCCGGGTCGGCGCCGAGCGCACGGGCGACGCCGACGCGCTGGGCCTGCCCGCCGGACAACTCCTTGGGATACCGGTCGCGATAGAGGGACGGGTCGAGGCCGACCATGTCCATCAGTTCGTCGACCCTGGCGGGGATCTTTGACTTCTCCCAACCGAGCAGCTTGGGCACGGTCGCGATGTTCTGGGCGATCGTCTGGTGCGGGAACAGACCGATCTGTTGGATGACGTAACCGATGCGTCGACGGAGGTGGTCCGGGTTGACCGACGTGACGTCCTCGCCGTCGAAGATGATCCGCCCACCCGACGGTTCGATCATGCGGTTGATGAGACGAAGCGTCGTCGACTTGCCACAGCCCGACGGACCCACCAGCACCAGGATCTCGCCCTCGGGGATCTCGAGGTCGAGTGACTCGACCGCCGGGATCTCGGTGCCCGGGTAGACCTTCGACACCGCCTCGAGACGGATCATGGTCCGGGGCGCGCTCTCGGGAGTCGCACCGTCGGCAGCAATCGTCTGGATGCTGCTCGCTGAGCTCTCGGTCACGACTGGAGTCCTTTCGAGGTGGTGAGCTTTCGCAACACGGTGAAGCAGGTGTCGAACAAGAGCGCGAGACCGACGGTGAACACGACGGCGATCCACACGGCCTCCACCGAGTTCGGGAGGGGGTAACGGGTCAGGCCATCCTGGATGTAGACGCCGAGACCGGTACCGCCGACGAGGACGGCGATCGCCGCGATCCCGGTGGCCAGGAGGGTGGACACGCGGATGCCGGTCAAGATGACGGGCCACGCCAACGGCAACTCGACCTTCACCAGACGCTGCACAGCCGACAGGCCCATCCCCTTGGCCGACTCGACGACGGCCCGGTCGACCTCCTGGAGCCCGGTCACCGTGTTTCGCGTGATCGGCAGCAGTGCGTACATCGTCAACGCGATGATCGGACCCGTGTCGCCGATGCCGACGACCGGCACGAACACGGCGAAGAGGGCGAGCGACGGAAGCGTCAAGAACACGCCGAGGATGCCGAGGACGGGCGACCGCAACGCGGTGACCCGGTGGATCATGATCCCGAGCGTCAGGCCGATCACGACTCCGAACCCCATCGCCGTGAGGACCAACTTGGCGTGCTCGAAGGTGACCGAGAGTACCTCGCCGACCCCCTCACGATCGGTGAGGTACTCCCAGAACGATGCATAGCTCGACGGGTCGAACGCCACCGTCGGGAGGCGCCACAGTCCGTCCCAGAGCGTGTCCAGACCTTCGAAGAGGCCGCTGATGAACCCGAGGATCACCGGCGCGCCGCCTCGGTGTTGCGTCTACTGCTCGTTCCCTCGGGTGTGATGGATGCCTTTCCTCAGCGCGAGCTCGTCGCCACGCCCCCTGGTTGCTCTCACGGCCACAGTAACGACATCGAGCCGCCTTCGCGCGCACTGCGTCGGCGGCGCGTGCCGGTCAGTCCGACGTCGATTCGGGGCGCCAGAACACCGTGAGGAGCGCGGCAGCGCCGCCGAATCCGCCGAGCAGGGCGATCCAGAGCCCGGGACCACCGGGCGCCGGTTGGAAGATGTCGAGCGCGTTGTCGAGCGACCACTGCCCGGCGCCGACGGTCGAGAGCATGAAGCCGGCGGCGACGAGGGTCATCACGTACTCCCACCCCTCGCCCGGCCGGAAGATGAAGAAACCGTTGCCCCGATGGTTGGTGATCAGCGCCACGGTCATCGTGCCGATGACCGCTGCGCCACACAGCGGCGTGAACAGTCCCAGGATCAGCCCGATGCCGGCCACCAACTCGGCGATGCTCGCCAACCATGCGTGCAACACGCCCGGCTTCATGCCGAGCGACTCGAACCATCCGGCAGTGCCCTCGATCTTCCCGCCGCCCCATATGTGGTTGTACCCGTGGGCCGACATGACTGCGCCGACGGCACACCGGAACACCAAGAGGCCGAGGTCGAACACGTCCTGGTCCATCAGACGAGCCTCGCGCACGACGGCCGCACCGTCGCGTATCAGGCCATCCGGGAACAGGCCATCGTGAAACGGACCGTCAGGACCACCACTGCGCGAGGACATCGGCGGACGACGGCCGCACATCGATGATCTCGGTCTCGCCGTCGGCGGCGACGCTGCCGTCGGGGAGCACCGGGACACGTGCGGGTTGCTCGTCCGGCGCCGGGGTCTGCGTCGTCTCCGGCTCGGGCTTGGAGGACTTGCCTGCGTAGACGTCGACGTAGTCCTGGCCCGAGAGCTTGCGGATCTCGAACATGACCTCGTCGGTCAGCTGGCGCAGCAGCATCCGGTCATCCTGGCGATCGAGATACCGGGTCACGTGGATCGGCTCGCCGATGTTCACCTGGCACGAACGGAAGGGTCTGGGCACCGACGCACCGGTGGGCTGGATGAGATCCGTCCCGCGGATGCCGACCGGGATGATGGGCGCACCGGTACGCAGTGCGAGACGGGCAGCACCCGTCCGTCCACGATGGAGCAGACCGTCGCGTGAGCGAGTGCCCTCGGGGTAGATGCCGAAGAACTCGTCGCGGCCCAGCACACGGGCCGCGGTGTCGAGTGCTCGCTGGGATGCCGAGCCGCCGCCACGGTCGATCGGGATCATGCCCACGGCCGGGAAGATGTGCTTCGTCTTCCACGAGTCCAGATATTCGGCCTTGCCGACGTAGCTGATGCGACGCGGCAGGACGGCCGGCAGCACGATCGAGTCGAAGAACGAGATGTGATTGGGGCAGAAGATCGCTGCGCCCTCGGGCAGGTGGTGCAGTCCCGTGGTGTGGATCCGCCACAAGACCTTGGAGATGGGCTTCACGATGGCCTTCGCCACCGGATACGCGCGGCCGTACTCGCGGTCGTTGTCGTGTTCGATGTGCGTGTCCTCGGTCACTGCTGCGGACGGTACCAGCGACACGTGACGTCCGCGTGGCGTGCGGATGAATGCGCCTCCGCCCTCTACGTTTCCGGGTCATGCGACGTCCGGACCGTCTGATCGTGGCCATGCTGGGGCTGGTGTCGGTGAGCGCCCTCCTGCTCGGCGTGAGCGCCGCCACCGCCGCCCCGCCGGCCGAACCGCCGCTCGTCGCCACCCCGCAGGGCGACTGCGGGCCGGGATCGAACCCCGAGACCGACCTCCAGGGGCGGGTCCCGGCGGTCGACCACCGAAGCGGTCGAGCCGCCGAGGGGTACTCCTGCAATGCCGAACTCGTCGGCGCGCTCCCCGCTGGAGGCGCCGTCGGGATCGACGGGCTCCCGAGCGGCACGGTCGGCGGGTACAAGGTGCATCGGTACGTCGACGGACAGGGCAACGAGTGCGCCTACTACGACTCGAGCCTGCTTCTCGGCACCGACGTGCTCGACCTCCTCGACCTGGACGACCTCACCGGCCTGCTCGGCTCCCTCGACGACGTCGCGAAGCGGGTCGGCGTGAACGTCGTCGACATGAGCGACCCGGCGAACCCGGTGCTGGTGGACAGCATGATCACGCCGGCGATGCTCTCCCCCCACGAGTCGCTCGTGTTGAGCCAGGAACGCGGCCTGATCATGGCGACGCTCGGCAACCCGGGATTCAACGTCGGCGTCCTCGACATCTACGACATCAGCGAGGACTGCCGGGACCCGCAACTGCTCACGACCGGCTCGTTGGCGGGCGTGCTCGGCCACGAGAGCGGCCTGGCCCCCGATGGGATGACCTTCTACTCGGCGTCACCGGGGTCGAACACCCTGTTCGCGGTCGACATCTCGGACCCGTCGCTCCCGATCCCGGTGGGCTTCCATCCCATCAACAGCCACGGGCTGTCGATCAGCGCCGACGGTGACCGGGCGTACGTGGCGAGTCTCGATGGTCTCGACATCCTCGACGTCTCCGAGATCCAGAGCCGATCCTCCGACGTCATCCAACCGGTGTCGAGCCTCGACTGGACGTCGCGCAGCATCCCGCAGAACGCGATCCCGATCACGATCGGCGGCCATCCGTACCTGGTGGAGATCGACGAGTTCGGCTCGGGGTCAGCGGTCGGTGCCGGTCGGATCATCGACATCGCCGACGAGGACGAACCATTCGTCCTGTCCAACCTGCGCCTCGAGGTCCACCAGAGCGAACACTTCGACACCGTCGCCGACGACGTCGGGAACCAGAGCCCGATCCAGGGCTATGCCGGTCACTACTGCAGCGTGCCCACCCCCGTCGACCCGAAGATCGTCGCCTGCTCGATGATCATGTCGGGCCTGCGGATCTTCAGCATCGTCGACCCGGCCAACCCGGTCGAGATCGCCTATTACAACTCGCCGTCCGTGAACGTTCCGCTCATCGGCGGCAACTACGCCATGTCGGCGCCGGCGTTCGCACCCGACCGCGACGAGGTCTGGTACTCCGACGGCTTCACCGGCTTCCACGCTGTTCGTCTCACCAACGGGACGTTCTCGGGCACCCCGTTCGTGACGCCGGTGCAGGAGTCGGAGGAGACCACCACATCGGCGTCGCCGACGACCGAGCGCGCGGCGCCGGCCGCCACCACGCCGGCGGCAGGCTCCGGATCGCTACCGGCCACCGGCAGAGGCATCCCGATGGAGTTCGTCGTCGTCGCGCTCGTGAGCGGGCTGGCGGCACTGGTGCTGGCCCGACGCGGGGTCAGGCCGACGGACTGACGTCCACGCCGAGGAGCATCGCTGCCTCGGACACGTCGACACCCTCGGCAGCGGCGTCGTCGATGGCCGCGATCGCCCCGGTCGTGTCGAGGTCGTTGTCGAGGTCGTCTCGGACCTGGTCGAGCACCTCGGTTCCGTCGCCGCCGGCCATGACGCCGTCGCGCCACTTCGCCAGCCGTTCGGTCCCCTCGGGCATGAGGTCGTCGTGCCACTCCCAGCCGTCGCGGTAGTGGTGCTTCACGACGGCGAGGCGAATGGCCATCGACTCCCACTCCTTGCGGAGCTCCGACACGAACACCAGGTTGCCGAGCGACTTCGACATCTTCTCACCGTCCATCCGGACCATGGCCTGGTGCATCCAGTGACGTACGAAGGGCTCGCCGGTGGCGGCTTCGGACTGCGCGGCCTCGCACTCGTGGTGCGGGAAGATCAGGTCCGATCCCCCACCGTGGAGGTCGATCGTCGTGCCGAGCTCGCGCAGCGCCAGCGCCGAACACTCGATGTGCCAACCGGGCCGGCCCGGCCCCCACAACGAATCCCACGACGGCTCGTCGTCGAGCGACGGCTGCCAGAGGACGAAGTCGAGCTTGTTCCGCTTGTGCGGGTCGTCGACGTTGCCGCCGCGTTCCGCTGCGAACTCGAGCATCGTCGCCTCGTCGTAGCCCGAGACCTGACCGAACCGCTCGTACGTCGAGATGTCGAAGTAGACGGCACCGCCGGCCTCGTAGGCATGGCCACGGTCGAGGACCATGCCGATGAAGCCGCGGATGTCGGCGATGGCGCTGGTCGCCCGCGGCTCGCTCCACGACGGGAGCATGTTCAACGCGATCATGTCGTCGTCGAACTTGGCGGTCTCGGCGGCGGCGAGGTCGAGGTAGTGGACGCCGATCTCGCGGGCCTTGCCGAGGATCGAGTCGTCGACATCGGTGACGTTGCGGACGCAGCGGGTCTGGTGGCCGCGATCGCGGAGTCTGCGCTGGAGGACGTCGTAGCCGACGTAGGCCGCAGCATGGCCGAGGTGCGTCGCGTCGTACGGCGTGATGCCGCAGGTGTACATGGTGACGAGCTCGCCGGGCTCGAACGGGACGATCTCCCGCTTCGCCGTGTCGTACAACCGGAGGGGCAGCCGTGAGGGCTGCGGGTCACTCACTCCGAGGCGGTGGCGTCGGCGTCGTCGGTGCCGTTCTCCGCCGCGGCGACCGATGCACGAGTGGGCTTCTTCGGCAGGTCGGTGATGGTGTTCGACTCGTCGGGGATACCCGTCATCTTCACCGCGACCCGTGTCTTGTAGCGCACGTTGAGCTGCAACAGGACCGAGGTGAACGACTCGATCGGCGTCGACTGGCTGAGCTCGCCGGCGTCGAGGGGACGCATGTTGGGGATGGCATGGACCAACTCGGCGGCCATCGCTGTGGCGGCTTCGTGATCGGAGCAGATGAGGACGTCGGACTCGATCGGATGGTCGAGATCGCCCAACTCCTTGGCCGGCACGTGATGGAACGCAGCCGCGACTTTGCAGTCGGGGATGACGGCCTGGACGCTGGCCGCCACGCTGCCGCGGGGCGGCACGAGCGGCTGGAACTCCTTGCCGATGCGGGTGAGCGCGTTGGCCATCGAGATCACGATCTTGCCGTGGAGGTGATCCTCGACCGACGCTGCGGTCTGGGTCGCGCCGTCCCACGGCGTGGCGATGACGATGACGTCGGCCGATGCCGCCATGGCGTTGTCGCCGGCCTCGATGGGAAGGTTGCGGTCGGGCCACTTCTCGAGCAGCTCGTCCACCTTCTCCATGGCCTTGTACTTCGAGCGCGATCCGATGATCACGTCGTAGCCCGCTTCGGCCAGCCGGGCGCCGAGCGCCGAACCTGCTGGACCTGTTCCTCCGAGGATGCCGATCTTCACGGGCGGCAGCCTATCGGCGGGGGTTCGCGGCGCCGTAAGTCCGGTCGCAGGTCGGGAACATAGGTTTGGGATGTGAACGAACCGCTCGACCCCGGCGACATCCGGAACACCCGGCCGGCCGACGCCCGCCCGTTCATCGTCGCGTTCATCGGCTTCGTCATCGTCGCCGTCGCCGCGTTCTACTTCCTCCGCGAGGATGGCGACCTGTCGATCGTCCGCCCGGTGCGCGTCGCGGTGGTCGACGACACGACCGTCCGGTTCGCCATCCCCGTGCCGGAGGACTGCGCCGACGTCGTACGGGTGCAGGTCGACCTCAGCGACTCCGAGCGGGTGTTCGTCGAGGCCATCGTCGACGACTCCGGGTGCAGCGGTGGCCCCGAGGTGGAGGTCGACCTGCAGGTCCTGTTGCCCCAGCCGATCGACGGCCGACAGGTGGTGCCCGGCGTCGGCCGCGTCGAAATTCCCTGCGACCCGTCCGGGACGTGTCGGGCCGACCGGTAACGTCGAACGTCCACCACGGGTCTGGAGACGCATGGGAATCCTCGACGGCAAACGACTGCTCATCACCGGTGTCCTCACCGACGCATCACTCGCGTTCGGCGTGGCCAAGCTGGCGCAGGAGGAAGGCGCGGAGATCGTGCTCACCGGCGCCGGTCGCGCGCTGCGCCTGACGCAGCGCACCGCCCGCAAGCTCCCGACCGAGCCCGACGTCTTGGAGTTCGACGTCACCGAGGACACCCATGCCGAGGCGGTGCGTGACGCATTGGGCGAGAAGTGGGGTCGCGTCGACGGCGCCCTCCACGCGATCGGCTTCGCCCCCGAGTCGTGCCTCGGCGGCGGCTTCACCGAGGCTCCCTGGGAGGACGTGTCGGTCGCCGTGCAGATCTCGGCGTACTCGCTCAAGACCGTCGCCGACGCCGTCGTTCCCCTCATGACCGAGGGTGGCTCCATCGTCGGTCTCGACTTCGACGCCACCGTCGCCTGGCCTGCCTACGACTGGATGGGCGTCGCCAAGGCTGCGCTCGAGTCGACGTCGCGTTACCTGGCCCGCGAACTCGGCCCGAAGAACATCCGGGTCAACCTCGTCGCCGCCGGCCCGATCCGCACGATGGCCGCCAAGTCGATCCCGGGCTTCTCCGCCTTCGAGGACGTCTGGGACGACAAGGCGCCGCTCGGCTGGGACGTCAACGACTCGTCCGGCGTGGCCCGTTCGACGGTCGCGATGCTCTCCGACTGGTTCCCCCAGACCACGGGATCGATGATCCACGTCGACGGCGGGTTCCACGCCATCGGCGCCTGAGCCGACGACGCTCGCCCACCCTGGCGAACTCGACGAGATGTCTCGCGGAAGCCGAACGCTATTTCGTCGGGAAGTGGTCCGGGTTGGCGACCCGTAGCTTTGCGACGACCGTCTCGGCGACGACGCGGTACACCTCGTCGAGGCGGTCGTCGAAGCGACCCTCGCGGATGGCGGTGACGAGGTCTTCCTCGCTGCCGACGCCGAGTCCACCGAGGCGGCCGACGTGCTCGGCCGCCATGGCGGGGCCGACCTCGAGTTCGCGCTGCACGGTCGCGAGCACGTTCGAGGCGACGCGGCCGTGGAAGGCCGTTCGGCCGGTCGTGTTCTGGCGGACGTCGTCGTCGATGTACTCGCGAACCGCCTCGACGAGCTCTGCTGCCGTCGGCCGACCGTGCATGCTCGGCTCGACGAGCGGCGGCACTTCGCCCCGAGCCGTCGCCGTGGCGAGGACATCGGGGGCGAGGAGCAACAACAGGTCGTGCTCGTTCTCGCAGACCCGACGTCCGATCGCGGCCAACTCGACCGAGCGCGAATGCCCGTCCAGGTGTGCTCGCGCCTGGATGATGCACATGACGCCCCACTTGAGCGTGCCGAGCACCTCCCACCAGCGGACGACGTCGGGGTCGACATCCACGCCGGTGGCCGCCGAATAGGACGCGAACAGGTCGTCGTAGGTGCCGATGCCACCGACTGGCTGTTCGCCGCGGAAGCGCCAGGCGCGCACACACAGCCAACCCAGGTCCTCCATCGGATCGCCCAGATGCGCGAGCTCCCAGTCCACGACTGCTCGGAGTCCGTCGGAACCGACCATCAGGTTGCCGAGACGGAAGTCGCCGTGCACGACAGCGTCGCCGGTCCCCTCGGGCCGGTGCTCGTCGAGCCAGGCGAAGGCGAGTTCGAACGCGGGGATCGGGTCACCGAAGGCGTCGAGGATCTCGCGGTACTGCTTCATCTGGTCGACACGGTCGAGGTCGGGGACCGTGCCCGGATCGATGGCATGGATCGCCGCGAGGGCACGACCGCAATCGGCGGCGAACGACGCCCTCGCTGCGTCGAACTCGTCGTCTCGCAGGATCTTGCGAGCGATCGTCTCGCCCTCGACGAACTCGGCGATCAGGTAGCCGGTCTGCAAGGCGTCGTCGCCGGCACCCGACGCCAGCACCCGTGCGACCGGGACACCGGCATCGTCGGCGGCACGGATCAGCGCAGCCTCGGACGGCATCGCCCCGGACCGGATCGCTCCGGATCGCTCTCGCTGGAGGATCCGTCGTTCGCCGTCCGCGTGAAATGACCAGGTCTCGCGCGATGCGCCGCCGGTCAATCGCTTCAGGTCGGTGATCTCGGCACCGAGGACCGAACCGAGGGCGTCGACGATGTCGTCGGGCTCCACTGGTCAGCAGGCAGCGCGAGTCGCCGGGTACGGGTTCACCGCGGCGCCGTGACCCGGATGGATCTCGAAGTGGAGATGCGGGATACCGCGAGCGTTGCCCGTGTCGCCGACGTAGCCGATCACCGTGCCGGCGCTGACGTGCCCGGCGGCGGCGTAGCCCTGCAGGTGGGTGCCGTAGTAGTAGTGCCCGTTGTCGCCCGAGAGGTGGAACGACAGACCGCCGATGCTGTTGCCGCGATGGGTGACCGTGCCCGACACGGGGGCGACGACCGGCGTGCCACGACTGGCCATCATGTCGACGCCCTTGTGGCTGCGTCCGCCCGAACGCGGGGCACCCCAGGTGTCGACGAAGGACACCGCGCCGGCCACCGGACAGGTCATGCCACCGCCACTGACCACCGGAGGGGCCGGAGTCGGTGCCGGTGCGGGCGAAGACCCCGACGAAGCCGTCGCGTTCGACGACGATCCGGATGACGACGAACCCGATGCCGATGACTGCGCCGCGGCGGCAGCGGCGCGAGCGGCGGCCTGACGGCGTGCCTCTTCTTCGGCGCGACGCTGTGCTTCGAGTTCTTCGAGGCGCTTCAACTCGGCCTGCACGTCGGCGAGCGCAGACTCGAGCCGGCCGATGCTCGCCGTCTGTTGGTCGCGCTTCGACGTCAGCTCGGCCGAGGCAGCGTCGAGATCTTCCTTGGCCTCGGTGAAGGCGTCGATCGCGTCGAGCTTGTTGCCGCTCACGTACTTGGACAGCGCCGCCGCCTTCACCCCGTCGTTGATGTCGGACTCGTTGAGCAGCGGGAGTTCGCTCGACGCCGTGTAGCGCGAGATGACGATCTCGTCGATCGATCCACTCAGCGCCTCGAGCGTTGCTTCGGCCCGCGCCGTGCGGCCTTCGAGCACGAGGATCTCGGACTCGATGGCGCCCAGCTCTGCTTCGGCGTCGGACACGGCTTGGGCGGCCGCCCGTGCCCGCTGACGCGCCTGGTCGACGTCGGTCGATCCTGCGCCGGCGGGTGCCGCGGCGGTGAATGCTGCTGCTGCCAGGACGAAGCCGAGAAGCGCAGCGAGGGGGCGTCGGGGCATGGAGGTCGCAGGCTACGGAGAACCCGCGATTATTGCAATCCTGTGACGGGATCCTGATCGGACTCGTCGACGATCTCGCCCACCAACTCCTCGAGCACGTCCTCCAGGCTCACCAACCCAATCGTGTGTCCCGCAGCGTCCGCCACGATCGCGAGGTGTACGCGGGCGTCCTGCAGGGCGTAGAGCACGTCGTCGATCACCGCATCGGCGCGAACGATCGGGACGCGACGGATGCGACCGAGCGGGAGCGGCTGGTCGCGCATCCCGCCCGGGATCGTGAGCAGGTCCTTCGCGTGGATGAACCCCAGCGTGTCGTCGAGGCCGCCGGCGCCGACGACGAGCAGGCGGCTGTGGCCGGTGCGGACGACGGCAGCTTCGGCCTCCGCAGGCGTCGCCGTGCGCTCGACGAATCCGATCCGGTCGCGCGCCACCATGAGGTTCCGCACGGGCGCCTCGCCGATGGCCAGGGCCCCGCGGAGCAGCTGATCCTCGACGTCGGCGATGAGACCCTCGGCACGCGACGCCGAGATCATCTCCGCCAGCTCGCCCGACGTGTGGCTGTTCGAGAGCTCGTCGGCCGGCTCGAAGCCGATCAGCCGGACGACGACGTTGGCGAGGGCGTTCAGGACGGTGATGACCGGTCCGAAGATCCACAGGTACGCCCGATTGGGGAGGTCGAGCGCGAGCAGGGTCTTCTCGGGACCCGCGATCGCGATGTTCTTCGGGACCATCTCTCCGAGGACCATGTGCAGGAAGACCACGATGGTCAGTCCGACGGCGAACCCGATGGTGGCCGTGACCGTCTCGGGCAGGTCGACGGTGTCGTGCAGCACGTCCTCGAGGGCGTGGGCGATCGCCGGCTCGGCGACGTAACCCAACAGGAGGGACGCGATCGTGATGCCGAGCTGCGCGCCTGCGAGTTGTGACGAGAGGTCCGAGATCGACACCAGCGCACGTTTCGCCCCCGCCTGGCCGGCGTCGGCCATCGACTCCAGCCTCGTACGGCGCGAGGCGACCAGCGCGAACTCGACCGCGACGAAGAAGGCGTTCGCTCCGAGGAGCAGGACGGTGGCGACGAGGGCGCCGACGTTCACCGGTCGACCTCCGCCGGCACGTCGTCGGGCGCCACCAGGCGGAGCGACGACACCCGGAGACGGTCCATCGCCTGCACCTCGAGGACCCAGCCGTCGTGTTCGAATCGTTCACCCGACTCGGGGATGCGACCGGCCACGTCGAGGACGAACCCGGCCAGGGTCTCGTAGGGACCGTCGGGGATCTCGAACCCGCAGGTGTCGAAGATCTCGTCGGGATGCTGCCCGCCGCCGACGACCCACTCCCCGGGCCGCTGGACGCGCGTGAGTGGCGCGACGGGCCGGTCGTGTTCGTCGTCGATCTCGCCGACGACCTCTTCGAGCACGTCTTCGAGCGTGATGATCCCCGCCGTCCCGCCGTACTCGTCGACGACGATCGCGAGATGCGCTGCCCGCTCGCGGAGCAGCGACAACAACGGGGACAGGCCGAGCGTCTCGGGGACCACGAGCGCCTCACCGGCCACCGACGTGACCGGGGTGGCGGCGCGGTCGGCGAACGGCACGGTGAAGGCGTCCTTGACGTGCCCGACGCCGACGATCTGGTCCAGGTCGCCGTCGAAGATCGGGAACCGCGAGTTGCCGGTGTTCGCCGCCAGCGCCGTCAGGTCGGCCACCGAGCCGTCGGCGGCCATGCCCACGACCTCGGTTCGCGGGACGAGTGCGTCGGCGGCGGTCTTGTGCGAGAACCGCACGGCTCGGGTCAACAGGGTGAGTGCCTCCTCGTCGATCGTGCCCTCCTCCCCCGACGAACGGAACAGGAAGTCGAGCTCGTTGAGACTCCGGACCGACCGCAGCTCCTCCTGCGGTTCGATCCCCAGGCGTCGCACGGTCCAGTTGGCGACGCCGTTGAGGAAGCGGACCATCGGCCCGGCGACGGCGCCGTAGATGCGCATCGGCCGAGCGAGTCGGTAGGAGGATCGCTCGGGCTCTGCGATGGCGACCGACTTGGGAACCAACTCCCCCATCACCATCTGCAGCGTGGTGGCGATCACGAGCGCCACGATCACCGAGATCGCGATGGCCCGGTCGTCGCCGACGATCGACCCGACCACCGGCTCGACCAGCCGGGCGACGACGGGTTCGGCGATGAAGCCGAGCACGAGGGAGGTGATGGTGATGCCGAGCTGGGCACCCGACAGATGGAACGACAGGCGCTTGATCTGGCGTTCGGTCGCCCTGGCCCTGGCGTCGCCGGTCTCCGCCTTGCGCTTGACGCGCGAACGATCCACCGCGACGAGGGCGAACTCGTGGGCGACGAACGCTCCGTTCGCTGCGATGAGCAGGACGACGACGAGGATTCCGAGGAGGGTTTCGATGGTCCCCAGAGGCTACAAAGGCCGGATGCCCACGGAAGTCATCGACCTCGTCGGCGTCGTCGTCGACGTCGACGGCACCCGCATCCTGCACGGCGTCGACTGGTCGGTCGCCCCCGGCGAACGCTGGGTCGTGGTGGGCCCGAACGGCTCGGGGAAGACCACGTTGCTCCG
>JAPKDO010000289.1 GCA_028822535.1 Acidimicrobiales bacterium | reverse complement strand
GAGTCGCTCAGATCCTCGTCGACGACCGTTCCCCTGAGGCCAGCAGCACGGGCTAGGTCGCGACGCCGGCACGGGCGGCGCGACTCCGGTTCGTCGCCCCGATGATCGCCATGACGATCCCGGCCACGATCGACAGCCCACCGACCCCGATCGCGACGAACCAGGGCCAGTAGGAACCGAGGGTCGACAGGGGCCTGGCGAGCAAGACCTCGCCGGCGATCGACGGCTCGCCCCGAACCGTGATGTCGTAGGTGCCGGCTCGGGTGATGTCGAAGCGCACCACGCCGACGTACTCACGCTCGTTGATCGTGATCGTCTCCGTGAGCGAGCCATCGTCACGGGGAGACACCGGCGCAGGACCGTCGACCACGACGTCGCCGGGTCCGATCTCGACGAAACGACTGAATCCCACCCGCTCGTGCAGCAGCCAGGTGCCCTCGTCGAGGTGCGTTCGATGGGTCCCGGGAACGTCCCAGCGAGGCCCGCTGACGGCGTCGATGAACGCCGGCACGACCAGCGCGAGCGCTGCCACCACAAGCGCCGCACCACTCCCGGCAACCGCCAGCGACGACCACAGCGATGGCCCCTTGACCGTGCCGTCGGCACGAAGGCGCGGACGGGGAACCGGCGGGGGCACCACGGGTGCAGTGGCGGGAAGGGGCGCCGTGTGGCCGGTCCATGCGCCGCCGTCCCAATAGCGCTGGGTTCCAGGTCTCGTGGTGTCGGGATACCAACCGGGGGCCGCCATCACCCCATGGTGCCGCGTCGGACGCGGTCGAGCGCGCGACGGATCCGCTGCGCACTGACCGGACCGTCGGTGCCGAGATGCTGCGCGAACTGCTGGACGCGCAGCTCCTCGATCATCCATCGCACGTCGTCGAGCGTTGCGGTGAGGCCGTGCTCGGCGACGAGTGACGCGTGCTCGGCCGCCGCACGGTGGACGACGGCCATTCGCTCGGCGTCGGCACGAACACCTTCGCGTAACCGATCGAGGCGGACGTCGATCGCGTCGAGGTAGCGGGGCAACTGCAGGACGCGTGCAGCACCGACGCTCACCGCCATGCCGTCGAAGACGAGGTGGGCGAGCTGCGTGGTGATGTCGTCGAGCGCCGCCGACCACTCCACCGGCGCCGGACGGGACAGCCGATCGCGGAGCCGTCCAGCGTGCTGAACGGTGACGGCCATCGCGGTCACGACCTCGGTCAGGTCGTTCACGTAGCGGTCTGTCGTCGTGGTCTGCAGGGCCGAGAAACCAGCTTCATCCCACGGCGGACCGCCCTGATCCAGGAGCAGGGCATCCAGCACTGCGTCCAGCGCGTCGTCCACCGCCGTGGTGAGCGACCCGTGGGGTGCGGTCGCCAACCCCAGGAGCGTGGAGGCTTCCACCGTCTTCTGAACGGTCCGAGCCGGACGCGGGAGCTGCAGCCGTAGGAGTCGGCGCGCACCGTTCCAGTGGAGCGCGTGCTGCTCGCTCCGCGAGGCGAGCACACGTACGCCGACGGTCTCACCGAGATCGACCAGCGCCGGGTAGCCCTCCACGTCGAGACCGCCCACCGACGATGTCACCGACCGGGGGAGCGTGCCGATCGACCACTCGGTCAGACCGTCGCGCTCGAGATCCGGGGACGCATCGACGACGGTCGATCGGACGTGGGCGCGGAGCCGACGTTCGAGGTCGCGCAGATCGTCGCCCTCGGCGAGCACAGCTCCTTCGTCGCCGATCACCCGGAACCACGGCCGAAGATGTGACGGCAGGTCGAGACCGTCCCACATCGAGGGATCGACCGACACGCCCCCGAGGTGGGAGAGGCGTTTGGCCAGGACGACGCGGAGCGGCCCGTCCGAAGGGTCGACCGATGCATACGCCTCGACCGCACGTTCGGGAGCGGGCACGAGATGTCGGCGGACGGCCTTGGGGAGACCGCGGATCATCTCGGTGATCAGCTCGAGCCGGAGACCGGGAACGATCCACTCGAACGGCTCCGGGTCGGTCCGGTTGAGCAGGGCGACCGGCACCTCGAAGATGGCGCCGTCGCGTACAGCACCCGGGTCGAACGCGTAGTCGACCGGGACCTCGATGCGGTTGCCGCTCCCCTCGTCCACCGCCAGCGCCGTCGGGAATGCCTCCTCGTCGACGCCGTCGTCGGTGGCGAGGAGGTCGTCGACCGACAGGTCGAGCAGGTGCGGGTGCTCGCCGACCTCGTCGCGCCACCAGCGGTCGAATCGGCGCACGTCGGTGATGTCGTCGGGGATGCGAGCGTCGAAGAAGTCGAACACCGCGTCCTCGTCGACCAGCAGATCACGTCGACGCGCCCGATCCTCCATCGACCGGACGTCCTCGACGTGCTCGGCGTTGTGCCGGACGAAGCGGTGATGCGTTTCCCATTCGCCACGCACGAGCGCATGCAGCACGAACAGTTCGCGTGCACGCTCGGCGTCGATCCGGTCGACGTCGACGGCCCGCCCCTCGACGAGGGTCAACGCCCGCAACTGCACGCGCTCGATCACCTGCGCCTTGCCACGCTCCTCGTTCCACCACGGCTCGCCGTACGAGTACTTCACGAGGTGGCGGGCGGCGTGTTCGATCCACTGCGGCTGCACCGTCGCGGCGGTCCGAGCCCACATGCGGTTGGTCTCGACGAGTTCGGCCGCCATCACCCACTTCGGCGGCTTCTTCGACAACGCGGACCCACGCCCGATCGCGAACCGGGCGTTGCGAACCCCGATGAACTCGACCGGTCCTCGGTCCGTCTGTTCGTCGTCGCGGTTGCCGACGTTGCCGACCAGGCCCGCCAACAGCGAACGGTGGATCGCGTGCTCGTCCGCCGGGTCGCGGTTGATGCCGATCTTCAACGAACGGACGACCTGGCGCAGCTGGGTGTAGACGTCCTGCCACTCGCGGATGCGGACGAAGTGGAGGTAGTCGGCTTTGACTTCTCGGCGGAACGCACTCGACCCGAGCGCCTTCTGCCGTTCCTTGACGTGATCCCACAACGCCATCATCCCGAGGAAGTCCGAACCGGGGACGCGGAAGCGGGCGTGCGACTCGGCCGCGAGCTGTTCCTTGCCGGTGGGCCGCTCCCGTACGTCCTGGATCGACAGGGCGGCGGCGATGACCATCACCTCGTGCACGCAGTCGTTGCGTTCGGCCTCGAGCACCATGCGCCCCAGCGTCGGATCGACAGGCAGGCGCGCCAGCCGGCGACCCAGCTTCGTGAGTCGTCGGTCGTGCGCGGGCCGATCCGCCTGGAGCGCGCCGAGTTCCTCGAGCAGGACTACGCCGTCGGTGATGTTGCGTCGGTCCGGTGGCTCGACGAAGGGGAACGATTCGACGTCGCCCAATCCGAGCGCCGTCATCTGGAGGATGACGGACGCGAGGTTGGTGCGGAGGATCTCGGGCTCGGTGAACTCCGGACGTTCGAGGTAGTCGTCCTCGCTGTAGAGGCGGATGCACACGCCGGGGGCGACGCGTCCGCAGCGTCCGGCCCGCTGGTCCGCAGACGCCTGCGACACCGGCTCGATCGGTAGCCGCTGCACCTTGGTCCGTTTGTTGTAGCGAGAGATCCGGACGGTTCCGGGGTCGACCACACTCCGGACGCCCGGAACGGTCAACGACGTCTCGGCGATGTTCGTGGCGATCACCACACGACGCTTCGAGTGTTTCGCGAAGACCCGATGCTGTTCCGCTGCCGACAGCCGAGCGAACAGCGGGAGGACCTCGGTGTTCGGGAGCTTCATCCCCTCGATGGCCTCTGCCGTGTCGCGGATCTCGCGCTCGCCCGACTGGAACACCAACACGTCGGCCATGCCCTCGTCGTGGAGTTCGCGTACGGCGTCACCGATTGCGGTGATGGCGTCGCCGGGTTCGTCGTCGAGATCTCGATAGCGGACCTCGACCGGGTAGGTGCGTCCGGAGACCTCGACGATCGGTGCCGGTCCCGCACCCAGATCGAAGTGCTCGGCGAACCGCTCGGTGTCGATCGTGGCCGACGTGACGATGACTTTCAGATCGGGTCGGCGCGGCAGCAACTGTTTGAGGTAGCCGAGGATGAAGTCGATGTTCAGGCTGCGCTCGTGGGCCTCGTCCACGATGATCGTGTCGTACGCCTTCAAGTCCCGATCGCGTTGGAGTTCGTTCAGCAGGATGCCGTCGGTCATCACCTTGAGCCGGGTCCGCTTCCCCACGCGATCCGTGAAGCGCACCGCGTAGCCGACCTCCTGGCCGACCTCGACCCCGAGTTCTTCCGCCACTCGCTCGGCGACGGCCCGCGCCGCGATCCGACGAGGCTGGGTGTGCCCGACGAGGCCGTCGACACCGCGACCGAGTTCGAGGCACAGCTTCGGGAGCTGCGTGCTCTTTCCCGACCCCGTCTCGCCGGCGACGATCACGACCTGGTGATCCCGGATGGTCCCGAGCAGTTCGTCGTGGCGTTCGCTGATCGGCAACTCGGCCGGGTACGAGATCTCGAAGGCGGACGACATGACCCGACCAGCATGCCCAACCGACGAACCGGGGAGCTATCTTGACCATCGGGTCAAGAAGTCCACGACAAGACCCGGGGGCAACATGACGACCGACACCGCTGCTCGATTGCGCTACTCGCGCGACGAACTCATGGCCGAGCACGACTACGCCGAACCACACCTCGTCGCCGGTCGGCGCATGCACGGTGGGTTTCTCGCCGATGGCACATACACGCCCCCGCGCACGCTCAACCGCGGCCCGGCTGTCGACGCGTGGACCGACGCGCTTCGACAGCGGGGTGGCGAGATCCTCGACGCGACCGCATCACTACTCGACGGTGTCCGGCTGCCGAACGTCGAACAGTCCCGGGTGCTGTTGCGCAACCACCTGGGCGAGACGTTCTGGAACACGCTCACCATCATCGGCAAGATCGAGGCTCGCGGTCGCTTGCTCGCCGACGTCGAGTTCCCCGACCTCCAGCCACACGTGGTCGAAGACATCTCCGAGATGGGGATCGG
>JAPKDO010000288.1 GCA_028822535.1 Acidimicrobiales bacterium | reverse complement strand
TCAGAGGACCACCACGCTGCGCAGCACCTCGCCGCGTTCCATCTTGTGGAAGGCATTCTCCACGTCGCCGAGCGCGATGCGCTCGCTCACGAAGTCGCCGAGCGGGAAGCGATCCTGGAGGTACAGCTCGACGAGGGCCGGGAAGTCCCGGGAGGGCAGACAGTCGCCGTACCACGAGGGCTTCAGGGCGCCGCCGTGGCCGAAGAAGTCGATCATCGCGATGTCGGGCATCCTCATGTCGGGGGTGGGTACGCCGACCTGCACGACTCGACCAGCGAGGTCGCGGGCGTAGAAGGCCTGTTCGAGGACCTTCGGGTTGCCGACGGCCTCGATGCACACGTCGGCACCGAAGCCATCGGTCAGGTCCTTGATGGCCTCGACCGGATCGGTCGACGATGCGTCCACGGTGTGCGTGGCGCCGAACTGCTTGGCCAACTCGAGCTTCTTCGGGTCGAGGTCGACGGCGATGATCGTGCGGGCGTTGCGCAGCTTGGCCGCTGCGAGCGCGGCCATGCCGACACCGCCGCAACCGAACACGGCGATGGTCTCGCCCTCGGCGATCTCGCCGGTGTGGGCCGCCGCGCCGTAGCCGGCCATCACGCCACAACCCAGGAGACCTGCAGCGGCGGGGTCGGCGTCGGGGTTCACCTTGGTGCACTGCCCGGCGGCGACCAGGGTCTTGTCGGCGAACGCGCCGATTCCCAGTGCCGGAGACAGCTCGGTGCCGTCGTCGAGCGTCATCTTCTGGGTTGCGTTGTGGGTGTGGAAGCACAGGTGTGGCTTGCCCTTGGTGCACGCCCGGCATTCGCCGCAGACCGCTCGCCAGTTGAGGACCACGAAGTCGCCGGGGGCAACGCGGGTGACGTCGTCGCCGACCGCCTCGACCACGCCAGCGGCCTCGTGGCCGAGGAGGAAGGGGAAGTCGTCGTTGATGCCGCCCTCCCGGTAGTGCAGGTCGGTGTGGCACACCCCGCACGCCTGCACCGCGACCACGGCTTCACCCGGACCGGGATCGGGGACGACGATCGTCTCGATCGACACCGGAGCCCCCTTCTCCCTGGCGACGATCGCTTGCACCTTCTGGCTCATCAGATCTGCTCCCACGGGTCTTCGTCCAGGCTTCGGCGCTCGGACGACAGACGGGAACCTAGCGATGCGATTCAGCCGTGGTCAGGCATCACGAATCGGTCGACGAACTCGACGGCCTCGTCGATGTCGTCGGTCCAACAGACCATGGCCTGGTCCTCGGCGCGGAACAACTCCTCGAGCACCGGGCGGACCGGGAAGCGTTCGGTCCAATGGTCGTCGAGGTCGAGGAAGACCATGGGGGAGAAGACTCGCCGCACCGAGCGGTAGTGGTTCTGGGCGGCATCCTGGAAGATCTCCTGGAGCGTTCCGGCGCTGCCGGGCAGGTAGACGATGCCGTTCACGGCGAGTGCGAGCAGACCGTCCTCCCGGATCGAGTTCTCGAAGTACTTGGCGTGGCGTGCCAACGGGGTCGGCGGTTCGTGGCCGTAGAGCCACGTCGGGATGCCGATCGTGTCATTGGCCTCGTCGTCGGTCTCCTCGGCCAGTCGGAAGGCCGGGACCTGCCACCGGTGCAGGTGGGCGAGGGCGTCAGGGTCGAACGCCCCACCCCGGATCAGCTCGTTCGAGCGGAGGGGGAACGAACGAGTGGTCTCGTCGGCGCTGATCTCGTCGATCGCGTCGGACACCTCCACGGTCGACAGCGCGAGTCGCGCGCCGAGGTGCCCGGCCTCCATCGCGCCAGGTCCGCCCCCGGTGAGCACGGTGAGACCGCGGCGCGAGAGGCCCTCCGCGATCGCCGCTGCCGCCCGATAGGTCGTCGAACCCCTGGGTGCAGCGTGGCCGCCCATGAGCGCTGCGGGCCGACATCCCGGCGCCCAGAGCCGCTGGTGCAGCAAGCGGGTCATCGCAGTGTCGTGGATCGCCCGGTCCTGGGCGACCTCTTCGGACTCCGGCGCGCGAAGTCCTCGCCCGACGGCCCGGAGGTACGTGGCGCCGTCGAATGTGTCGGCCCACGAGCCGATCCGTTCTGGGTCCCAGCGGTCGAAGAGATCCCGACGTTCGTAGAGGTGGTCGGGGACGGCCGTCACACGAGGCGCCGGTGACGAGGATCGCCCGTCGTCACCCGCCGCCCCACGAGGTGATGGGCGACGAGTGCTCCCAGTCCGCGAGCAGCGTTCTCAGCGCCGTCAACAAGAGCAACGGTTGGTCGAGCATGAGGTGGTGGCCGGCCTCTGGGATCTCGACCACGGGGGCGATGCGTCCGAGGAGGTCGTACATGTACTCGCCGATCTCGGGTGTGACGAGGCCGTGCTCTGCCCGGAACAGCGCGACCCGACAGCCGACCTGGGGGAGCAGGACGCGCGGTTCGGACCGAGCGGGGATGAAGATCTCGGGGTCGTACTTCCACGACACGCCCCCGTCGATCGTCCGGAGGGAGTTCCGCCCGACGTGGTCCATCACGTAGGGCAGGTAGTGGTCCTGTTCGGGGACGGTGCGGAACCGGGACAGCGCCGTCTCGACGTCGGGGTACACCTTGAGCGGGCCGAAGATGTTGCCTCTGCGAGCGGCTTCGGTCTCGGGATCGGGTGCAGCGACGGGTGAGTCGAGGATGATGATGCCCCGCAACTGGTCGCCGTGCCGTGCTGCGGTGCCGATGCTGACGAACCCGCCCATCGAGTGACCGATCACGACCGGCTCGGTGGCCATGTCGGCGGCGCCGGCGACCGCGAGGACCTCGTCTGCCCAGTCGTGCAGCAGGTACTCCTCGCGTCGTCCCGAGTCTCCGTGGCCCGACAGATCGAGTGCTGCGACTCGGTAGTGGTTTGCGAGGTGCGGGACGAGATGACTCCACCAGTGCGCGTGGGCGGCGCCACCGTGGATGAACACGAGACCGGGTGCGCCGGCGGGTCCCCAGGTCAGGAAGTTGATCTCACAGCCGTTGCACTCGACCCGCCCGACATCGGGTTCATGGGCGAGGGCGGTGGTGAACCAAGCCGGTGGCGTGCCGTCTTGGCCGTCGTTCGGGGCCACGACGGACTCAGGCGCTCGCCGGCGACTTCGCGGCGCCGAGGACCCCGTCGACGAAGCGATCGACGCCCGCCGGGAGGTTGTTGCGCTTCCAGGCGTAGCCGGCGATGACGTCAGCGCCCTCGTCGGCGAGCTGCTTCTCGAACTTCGCGAGCGCCGGGCCGGGGTTGATCGCATAGGTCATGAAGATCGCGACCTGCTTGCCGGTGAGCTTGGGCACCTGGCCGAGCCGGCGGGCATCGCCGGGCTTCTGGCCGATCACAAAATGGCCGGCGACCCAGGTGCCGAACCCGACGAGGTCGGCGTCGGCGAGACGCTTGTAGTCCAGGTCGTCGACCGACATGACCGCGACGTGGTGGCTCCGGTCCTCGAACGCGCTGCCGATCAGTTCGGCGGCGCGGCGCGTGTTCCCTGTCTTGCTTGCGTAGACGACGACGATCTCCATGGCCGCAGATGGTAATCGCTGCTCACTGGCCCAGAACGAGACCGGCGAGCTCGCTCGCCCGCTGGTGGACGAGGACGTTGCGATCGAGGTCGGGCGAGACCAGGACCTCGATCATCATCGAGAAGAGCTGACCACGCAGCAGGCGGGCGAGCGCAGCCACGTCGCCGTCGAACTCGGGGAGCAGGTCGGGGATCCAGCGTTCGAGGGCGATCTCGAGCTCGCTGCTGAGTTGGCGGGCCATGGCCATGGCGTCGGCATTGGAATGGACGGCCTCGCCGAGGAACAACCGCCACACGGTTTCCGTGGCCAGCGCCTCGCCGGCGATGAACGCCAGGAGGCTCGCGAGTCGTGTGCTCGGCCCTCCACGGCGTGCGACGGGTGGCTCGATCATCGAGGCGAGCTCGTCGCTGTAGGCGCGCTCCTCGATGACCGCGCGGAGCAGGTCAGACTTCGACGGGAAGTAGTGGTACAGCGTGGCGACGTTGATGTCGCAGGCCCCGGCGAGTTGGCGCATGCTCGTCGTCGACGCGCCCTGGTCGCCCATGAGTTCGAGCGCAGCGTCGAGGATCCGCGTCCGCTGATCGTTTCCGGAACTGGTGCCGGTGTCGGTGGCGCTCACGTCAGAGCGCGTGCTCGGGCGTGAAGACCCCGGAGACGTCGGCCATGGGGCGGACGGTACCAAACGATCGTTTGATGGGGAAGGGATTCGTGCTCGCTGACCCTCGCTCAGGGGAGAGCGAAGTACACGGGGCCGTCGAAGCCCTCGGTGCCGAGCAGCGCATCCTCGATGACCTCGACCGGGACGGTGAAGCAGGCGTTCCCGATCGCTTCGTCGCCCTGCTCGATGAGCCCCCTGGTGAGGATGGAGTTCGGGACCGCGCCGCAGGTCGCCTCGAAGTCGTTCCATTGGACGACACCGTCGGAGAGGAACAGGGGGATGGAGGCCGGGTTGCCGACCCCGGACGAATCGGTGAACCGGACCGCGAGTTCGACGAGCACGTGCTGCCGGCCATCGGGCGCTGCAGCCGAGGAGCCGTTGAAGTCGCTGAGGGTGTCTTCGGCGTCACGATCGGCGGACAACACCTCGATCTCGTAGAGCCCGAGGACGTACGCCTGACCGAACGGGATCGGATCGTCTGCGGTGCCGATCGTCGTCGGGTCGAGATCGGTGGAGGGTGGGGCGTCGGGGTCGGGAGCGGTGGTCTGGGGGATCGTGTCGCCGGGCGGGCGGGTGGTCGGCGCCGTCGATGGGCTGGTGAGCGGCGGTGCGGCGCTCGGGCCGGCGTCGTCCTCGGCGGCTCGCCCGGCGAAGAAGCCGATGACGACGCCGATCAGCAGGGTGATGATCGCGATGGCGGTGACCGCCCCCGCGCCCAGGCCGTCGGACGGCGACGCCGGCCCGGAGGCATGCTGGCCGAGGAGCGGCGCCGGCCCGAGCGACGGGGGCGTGCCGGGAGGCCGATAGTGCGGCGGAGGTGGGCCGGGTGGGGCGGGCGAACGGGCCATCGGAGGG
>JAPKDO010000287.1 GCA_028822535.1 Acidimicrobiales bacterium | reverse complement strand
CCGAGACGTTGTCCTGGTTGAAGACGTCGTAGTAGGTCTGCTCGAGTGACGGGCGCTTGACGCCGAAGGGATGCGGCGGTTCCTGCGGGGCCAGGATCTCGGCCGTTTCCGGGTCCTCGACCCGTTCGTGGACCTTGGATCGCCAGAAGTCGTACGCCGTCCGGTTCGCCGCCGCGTCGACCAGGATGTCGGCGTAGTTCGATGCCCAGAAACTGAGCCCGCCGTCGGCCCAGAGTTCCTCGAACCGGGCCCGGCGTTCATCGTCGGTGACGTCGAACGCAGACTGTTCGGAGTCGGGGAAGTCGAACCCGCTGTTCGTCTCGGTACGCCGTCGGAACGCGTCGGGGTAGTGGGCTTTGGCCTCGTCCTGTTCGGCGCGTGTCAGCCGGCGCTGTTGCATGGCCAGCGCCAGGATGGGCGTGCGCTGGAACACGGTGACCGACGACGCGACCCTGGCTGCTTCCTGGGTGACCTGGACGCCGCTCGCACCGGTGCCGATGATGCCGACGCGGCGCCCCGTCATGTCGAGCCCGTCCTGGGGCCAGTGGGCGGTGTGATGGCAGTCGCCACCGAAGTCGGCGAGGCCGGTGAACGCTGGGACGTGGGCCTTGGCCGCGAACCCGGTGCACAACACGAAGTACCGCGTCGTGATGGGCTCGGCGGTGTCGGTCCGCACCGTCCAGGCATGCGTTGTCTCGTCCCAGTCGGCGCCGGTGACCCGGGTCCCGAAGCGGATGTCGCGACGGAGGTCCCACTTCGCGTCCACGTGGTCGAAGTACCGGCGAAGCGCTGTCCAGTCGGGGAAGCGTTCGTCCCAGTACCAGTCGCCCCAGACCGCTTCGTCGGAGTACTCGTAGACGGGGACGTGGGAGTCGACCCTGGCTCCGGGATAGCAGTTCCAGTGCCAGATGCCCCCGAGGTCCGTGCCGGCGTCGACGAGCAGCACGGACAGACCGGCGTCGCGGAGCCGGTGCAGTTGATACAGCCCGGCGAATCCGGCACCGACGACGACGGCGTCGTAGTCGGTGCGCTGCGTCGGCGCCGACGCTGTTCCTGGTGTGGTTCCGGTCCCGGTCATGCGCTCACTCGACGCGAGCCCTGCGACGCCGGCCACGATGGCCGAGCACCGACGGGGCTTCGGCCAGGTAGTTGAGCGCCATGTCGAGCGACGCGGGGAGGTCGCCCGGGTGGTGGTTCGGTTTGAAGTAGAGCCGCATGTCCCAGAACGATCGGGGGAGCGAGAACACTTCCCCGCGTCGGACGCTGCGGAGATGTCGCCGCCAACTCCACATCCCCCGGGCGGCGGGGTCGCGGCGCATGACCTCCGAGGTCAGCAGCGGCCACAGAACCGGTACCGCGAGGCCCAACGGGATCATGATCGCGGCCCGTCGCGCATAACCGCCCCCGACGTGTCGGTAGACGTCGAAGGCGACATGGCGATGCTCGATCTCCTCGGAGGCGTGCCACAGGAACAAGTGGCTCATGTCCGGGTCGACCGCCGTGTCGGACCAGGTGTTGTCCTCGAGGATGTAGCCGGCGAGCGACGCGGTGAAGTGCTCGGCGGCGGCGGTCGCGGCGATCATGAGGAGCACGGCCTGTCGACGGAAGGGCTCGGGCAGGGCGTTGACGCGCTCGTCGAGGATCTTGCGGCCCTGCTCGAAGAGGTCGAGTTCGCGGCGGAAGTCGATCCCGTGTTCCTCCATGCGTTCGACGCAGCGCTCGTGTTCGTTGCCGTGGGTCACCTCCTGACCCAGGAAGCCGCGGATCTCCTTCCGCAGGCGATCGTCGGTCACGTAGGGGAGCGCGTTGCGGAGCGAGTCGTTGAAGAACCGCTCGCCGGTCGGGAACAACAGGTTGCCCACGTTCAGCGTGTGCGTGGCCTGTGCATCGTCGGCCAACCAGTGGACTCGCGCGTTGCCCAGGTCGAACGATGTCTTGCGTGCGGCCACCGGCTCGGGTGGCCGGCGGAGGACTGCGGTCATGGCGACGCCTCTCGGTTCCCGTCGCATCCCGAGGCCGAGACACGAGCGATTCGTTGCGTCTCACCCTACGCGGATGATGATGCAATTGACCAGAAGTGTTGCGCTGTATCGAACTCGGCGGCCCTGCGGCATCGGTACTCCGATCGGACCGTGATCGTCCGCGCCGGCCGTTGATGTTACAGATGACCGGACATGTATCGTGTCGGGCATGCTTCAGGCGACGCGTGTGGCCACCAGCAACGGTGCGGTGGGTGTTCTCGATTGGGGTGGATCCGGGGAGCCGCTGGTCCTGCTCCACCCGAACGGATTCTGCGCCGGCCTGTACGAACCACTCGCACGTGGCCTCGAATCGCGAGCCCGCGTGCTGGCGCTCGACCTGCCCGGCCATGGGGCCAGCACCGACCCGCCCACTGCTGCGGACTACACGTTCTCTGCGATGGCGGCCACCGTGCTCGAGGTGCTGGACCGCATGGGCATCGACCGGGCGGCGGTCGTGGGCGGGTCGCTCGGTGGCGCGGTGGCGATCCTGGCGGATCGGGCCCAGCCCGGCCGTTGGACGCGCGCACTCCTCGCGGAACCGGTTGCGTTCCCCGGCGATGCCCTGAGCTCAGCCCCCGGAGAGGAGAACCCGATGGCCGCGACGGCCCGTCGGCGCCGGAACTGCTTCGCCGACCGAGCGGCGATGATCACGTCGTTGTCGACACGGGACCCGTTGTCACAGCTCGCCCCGGAGGCGATGGAGGCCTACGCACTGTGGGGCACCGTCGAGGGGTCGGACGGCATCCGCCTCGCCTGTGACCCGGAGGTGGAAGCACGGGTCTTCGAGGTGTCGAGCACGCACGACGGTGCCCCCGGCGCCTGGGAACACCTGCGCGAGATGTCGTGCGCGACGACCATCGTCGCCGGCCGCTCGACATTCCTCCCCGACGTCTTCGCGCAGCAGGCCGAGCGTGTCGGTACGCCGCTGGTGCTGGTGGACGGCGGACACTTCGTGCTCCATGAACAGACCGATCGTGGCGTCGAGCTCATCGTCCAGTACGCGCTCGGCGCCGACGCTCACTCCCTGACCCTCACCGACTGATCCCAAGGACGAACCAGATGGACTTCGAACTCCCCGCCGACGACGACCCGATCCGGACCTCGGTCCGGAGCTGGCTCGAGGCGCACCCGTCGCCGTCGGGTCGCGACCTGGCGGAGGCCGGGTACGTCGCGCCGCACTGGCCGGCGCCGTGGGGCCTCGACGCCGATCCGATCGAGCAGATCGTCATCGACCAGGAACTCAAGCGGGCGGGTGTCCGTCGACCGATGAACCCGATCGGCATCGGCTGGGCCGGTCCGACGATCCTCCAGGCGGGGACGCAGGAACAGAAGGATCGCTACCTCATGCCGCTCCTCGCCGGCGAGGACATGTGGTGCCAACTCTTCTCCGAACCGCAGGCCGGATCCGACCTCGCCAGTCTGGGCACACGAGCCATTCGTGACGGTGACGAGTACATCGTGAACGGGCAGAAGATCTGGACGTCGCTGGCGCAGTTCTCGCGATACGGCATCCTCATCGCCCGCACCGAACCGGATGCGACCAAGCACCACGGCGTGTCGTACTTCGTGTGCCCGATGGACACCGAGGGCATCGAGATCCGGCCCATCATCGAGATGACCGGCGGACACACGTTCAACGAGGTGTTCTTCACCGACGTGCGTATCCCCGCCGAGAACCTCGTGGGCACCGAGAACGACGGGTGGCGGCTCGCCAAGGTCACGCTCAGCAACGAGCGGGTCTCGCTCTCTTCCGGCGGTGCCCTGTGGGGCATGGGCCCCAACGCCGACGACCTCCTCGACCTGATGCGCGAGCACGGATCACTCGACGACCCGATCCTGCGCGAACGGGCGGCGCAGATGTACACCGAGTCGGAGATCCTCCGGCTCATCCGGATGCGAACCGTCACCGCCGCGATCAAGGGTGAGGCGCCCGGCCCCGAGGCGTCGATCCGCAAGGTGCTCGCCGACGAACACGGCCAGCACATCATGGAGTTGGCAAAGGACCTCGCCGGGGCCCACGGGCTCCGTGACGACGTCGGTCCCTTCGCCGGACCGGCAGACATGTGGACCCACGGCTATCTGTTCGCGCCAGCGTTGACCATCGGCGGCGGTACGGGATCGGTCCAACGGAACATCATCGCCGAGCGCGTGCTCGGCCTCCCCCACGACGTCGACGTCGAAGACGGACTGACGTGGGCAGAGGCTCGCCGACAGACCACCGAATAGGGAGACATCCATCATGACCGAACCGCATCTCGTCTTCGAGGTCGATCGGGGCGTCGCCGTCCTCACCATGAACCGTCCGGACAAGCGCAACGCGCTGAGTCCGGAGATGTTGGTCCGGATGGCCGAGGCGTGGCGGACGGTGCGCGACGACGCATCGATCCGGGTGGCGGTGCTGACCGGCGCCGGCGACAAGGCGTTCTGCGCCGGCGCCGACCTCGGCCGGCTCATCCCGCTCCTGACCCGTCAGCGGGGTCCGGAAGACGAGTGGGACGAGAAACTCCTCGCCGACAAGGCGGCCTTCAGTGACGGGTTGTTGCGAGGATTCGTCCTCGACAAGCCGGTCGTCGCGGCGATCGCCGGCGACGCGCTCGCCGGCGGCACCGAGTTGGTGCTCGCGACCGATCTGCGCGTCGCCGCAGAGGGCGTGACCCTCGGCTTGACCGAGGTGGCGCGCGGGCTGATCCCCGGTGGTGGCGGCGTCAGCCGGCTCCCGCAACAGGTCCCGTACTGCAAGGCGATGGAGATCCTCCTGGTCGGGGAGCGGATGCCCGTCGAGGAGGCATGGCGGATCGGTCTCGTGAACGAGGTCGTGCCTCAGGCCGACGTCGCCACCCGCGCCCGCGAGATGGCCGATCGCATCGCTGCGAACGGGCCACTCGCGGTGCGGGCGGTGAAGGAAGCCGTGCGCCGGTCGAGCGGGGCGACGCTCGACGAGGCGCTGGCGATCGAGTCCGAGGTCGGCGGTCCGGTCTTCCGTTCCGCGGACGCGGTCGAGGG
>JAPKDO010000286.1 GCA_028822535.1 Acidimicrobiales bacterium | reverse complement strand
CGGCCATCCCCTCCGGCAGTTGTTCGATTGCAGCCCGGATGTCAGCTCGGTACGGCTCGATGTCGCACAGCTGCTCCACCCGCGTGAGCTCGTCGTCGTCGAGCTCGAGATCCACCACACCGATTCGGCGTCGGTACCGGCTCGAGACCCGCTGGCGACGTAGGTAGTGGCCCAGCAGGTTCCGGGCGATGCCGTAGAGCCATGGGCGCGCCGACGTGCCCGTGTCCCGGAACTTCCGCCGTTGCACGAAGGCGGCGGCGAACGTCTCGGCGCAGAGATCGGCGGCTGTCTCGGCCGAGTCGGTACGCCGGTACAGGAACTGGAGGACCGGCTGGGCGTGCCGGTCGTAGAACAGTCCGAACGCGTCCGGGTCGTCGATCGCTGCCTTGAGCAGCGCCGCATCCGTGAGCTCGGAGAGGTCGTCCATCCGTCCCGCTTCTACCGTTCCGGCCCGATCCTGTTACAGGATCGCAGACCGCTGACCTCGAAGTCGCGTGTCGCGCGCGTGTCGCGGCCTTCGGCGACCTGGCCCCAAAACGACCTCTGACCTGGGCGAACAGGCCCAGGTCAGTCGTGGAGCTGGGGGGAATCGAACCCCCGTCCGTCTGGCGGTCACGGCTCGTGCTACGACCATTCCCGTGTCTGTGGCTTGCGGTTGCCACGCCCCCGGGTGGGCGCACCGTCGAGTCTTTCCTCGATCGTCAGGGGTCTTTCCCTCCGGTCAGTGGTCTCTCCCACCGTCCACCACTACTTCTGTTGCCAGGCTGTAGTGGTCAGGCCCCGCGTGGCCTTGCGGCTCGCGATGTGTCCACAATCGCTACCTAAGAATTAGGCGGCGAGAGCGAACTGCTGCTTTTCGGCAGTTGTGTGGTTGCCCCGATTAACGAGTCTGAGCAACTCGGGTCGCACGATGTCGCTTCCGGTCCCGACGTCGAAACCGATCAGCCCCTTGTCAATGAACAGCCCGGCGTGTTGCGTCTTCGCAGACCCAGCGTGCCGGACTTGCCATGCTACCGCCGTGCGGTGATCGTGCGGCCAGCGGTTTCAGCGCGGGGGCGGTCTCACTGCCGGAGGACCGAGCGGGTGTCGGACTGGATCTCGGCGCCGAGTGGCGGATTGCCGACCGTGATGTCGGACTGTGCCCGGGTGTCGAGCGGGAGTTGATCGGAGCTCCGGGCGACGATCGTGCTGTCCATGGTGCCATCGACGTCGAATCCCTGGATCTTGCCCGAGAGGTCCACGTGGAGCGTCGCCGTCGAGGTCTCGGCGCCGAAGTCCGTGATGGTGAACGTCACGTCGGCGGTCAGCCCGTCGCCCTGGAGGCGCCCGGTGGTCTTCGTCCCCGCCCCCGCGTCGGCGGGGATGACGAGATAGGGCGCGGTGGCCTTCAGTTTGAAGGACCCCTGCTCCGACTCGACGGCGAGGGACTCCAGGTAGGTCCCCTCGTCTGCATGCCGGTACACGGTCGTGGTCGTGCCGTCCGGGGCGGTCATGACGTGCGTTTGGCGGCCATCGCCATCGGCCTCAGGGACCTCGAGGGTCGAGGTGCCCGACACGTCCTCGCCGTTCGCCGTGCCCGTGGTGTCGTAGGTGTACGTGCCCGGTGTGGTTCCGACTATCGCGGCGGGCTCGGTCGTCGGCGGGGCGGTCGTCGGCGCTGCGGAGGTGGTCGGCGCTGCGGAGGTGGTCGGGGGAGCGGTGTCTTCCGTCGCCGGATCCTCCGCATCGGCGCCGTCGTCGTCCGTGGTCGGCTCTGTCGCCGGTGTGGCGCCGTCTCCGGTGGAGGTCGACGTGGTGGAGTCAGCGGTGTCCACGTCTGACGCGGCATCTGAGCTCAGCGTGGTGTCCGTGTCGTCGTAGGTGGCGGCGCTGACCACGCCGGCCAGGAACACGACGGCGCAGGCGGTGGCGAGGATCCGGTTCGGCGTTCGTGTCACAGGACACCCTTCGCCCCCGGGTCCCGCCCCTCCTGCAGGGTGTGACGAACGCCATTCGTCCCGATTTCCGGCCCGCGGTCGAATGACACCGATGTAATTGTCAGACCCTCTGCGGACACTGGTCGACATGAGGAACCACCGACCACTTCCCCCGTCCGTCGACCAGCCCGAATGCACGGTCGAAGCCATCATGGCCCGCCTCGTGGCCGGAGACCCGGCCGCCGTGTTCACCCTGTTCGAGCACCACGGACACCGCGTCGCCGGCGTCGTCCGGCGTCAGCTCGCTCGCTGTGGCGTCCACGACGTGGCCAGGGAAGACCTGCAGTCGCTCGTGCTCGATGCCTGTATGGAACTGCTCCAGGTCGCCGAAGCGTGGCGGCCCGGCGGAGCGCTGCCGTGGTGGTGGGCCGAAGGGCGCATCCGTGCCGTCGTCATCGGCTGGGTCGGCGTTCACGCCGACAGCGTCGACGACCATCTCGACTCCATCGAGCGTGGCGAAGAGTTCCACGCCGCAACCGACGAGGACGAGGTCGCCCAGACGTTCGCTCGGCTCGTGGACGAGGTCCCGCTCGTCGGGCTGGTCGCCGAGGCCGCCCGGGTGGCCCGTGTCGATGAACTGATCCTGCACTGCATGCTCGACTATCGGGTGCAACAGGACCAGGGCGACCCCTCGCCGGCTCACACGCTGGCGCCTCGATACGGCGTGTCGCCCGATGCGCTCCGCCAACGGGTCAGCCGGGGGCGAAAGCGTCTCCGTGCGGTGGTCGACGACGATCCACGCTTTGCTCCGATCGCCGACTTCGTCCTCGTGGCATGAGCGCCGGGACGCTCGCCGAGGCGCGCCGTCGTCATCCGAGCGCTCGCTGGCCGGCTCCTGCCGACGCGCTGCGGCAACGTATGGCCCAGCTGCTCGATCTGCGCGGAGCGGCACACCCCGATGTCGCTGCCGCGCTCCTCCAGGCACGCGGTCGCCTCGGTCTCGACGTGCCGGTGTTCGCCGAGCGGCTCGGCGTCGACGTGGACCTGGTCCGCCGGGCTGAGGCCGGCGAGATCGGTGTCGTCCAGCTACCTGGCCCGCTCCGACGAGTGATGCGATCGGAGTGACGGTCAGCCGCGCTGGCGCTGGGCGAGTGCCCTGTCGACCTCGCGCTTGGCGTCGCGCTCGGCCACGACGTGGCGCTTGTCGTGGAGTTTGCGGCCCTTGCCGATCCCGAGCTCGACCTTGACCTTGCCGTCCTTGAAGTAGAGCGAGAGTGGGATGATCGACACCCGTTCGAGATCGACAAGCGTCTTGAGACGATCGAGTTCCCGGCGGTGCATCAAGAGCTTGCGGGGCCGGTCGGGGTCGTGACCGCTGTGATCGTGGGCGTGCAGGTAGGGCGCGACGTGCATGCCGAGCAGATACGCCTCGTCGTTGTCGAAGCGCACGAATCCCTCGGCGATCTGGACCTGCGCCTCTCGCATCGACTTCACCTCGGACCCGATCAGCATGATCCCGGCCTCGATCGTCTCGGTGAGGTCATAGTCCCGTCGGGCGCGCCGGTTCGCCGCGATGAGCTTGGTCTTCGCATCGTCCTTTCCGGCGGCCATGTGATCGAACGCTATCGGCCGTTTTCTCGCCAACGGGTACCGGTTGCCCGCCTGGCGATTGCGTAGCATCGGTCCGGATGTACCAGACACCCCGGCCGCTGGGGCCGCCACCGAACTACACCGCCCGGCGAGCCGTTGCGGCGACCGGAGCGGTGCTGGTCCTGTACCTCTTCTTCCGCATCGTGTCGTCGTTCACGGGGGACGATGGTGGAGAGGAACGGCTGTCGGCCGAGACGACCACATCGACATCGACCACGGTCGTCGCCCTGGAGACGCCGCCGGCGTGCGAGTACCTCGACGAGCAGTCGATCTTCGCGGACGAAGCCGACTGGGCCCGGACCATCGTCGACACCGCCTACGCCCTCCCCGAGGCGTACGAGCCACCTGATCTGGTCTCGGCTTCCGGGGCCGGTTACAGCGCCGAGTTCCGCGTGCGCTCCCTGGTGATCGACGACCTCGATGCATTGCGCAACGCGATCATCGCCGCCGACGTCCCCGAGGTGGCCCTGCTCGCGGCCTACCGCACCATCGAGGACCAGGAAGCGCTGTTCGCCCTGCGCGAGGACGAACTGGGGTTCGCCGACGCAGCCAAGGGGACGGCACGGGCAGGCCACAGCGAGCACCATCTCGGGACCACGGTCGACTTCCGGCCGATCGGTGCGACCGACGTCGACCAGTCCTTCGGCGACACGGCGACCGGCCAGTGGCTCGAGGACCACTCGTGGGAGTACGGATTCGTCATCTCCTACCCCGAGGGGCAGGAGGCCGTGACCTGTTACAAGTACGAGCCGTGGCACTACCGCTATGTCGGGCGCGAGTTGGCGGCCGACATCCAGGCGAGTGGACTCACGCTCCGCGAGTATCTGTGGCACTGGGAGGTCACCGGCACGCCGCCCGGCGCGTCCACATCCGCCGTCACCTCTTCGACGGTGGCCGGCGCCGCCGACGAGTCCGACACCGGCGACACCGCGGGTTAGGTTCGCCGACGTGTTGAAGCTCGGTGCTGATGCGTATGCCGCCATGGTCGGTCACGCCTACGACGGCCTTCCCGACGAGGCCTGCGGGCTCCTCGGCGGATCGGGCGATCGCATCGACGTGTTCGTGCCCACTCGTAATGAGGACGAGTCGAGCCGGACCTTCACCATCGGCAAGGACGGCTGGGACCGCGCCGACGAGGTGCTCGGGCCGCGAGACCTCGAGGTCGTCGGTGTGATGCACAGTCACACGCACACCGACGCCTACCCGTCGCCGACCGACGTCGACAAGGCCGGCAACCCGTTGCTCGCACACTGGCACTGGATCATCGTCTCGCTGCGCGACGATGCCCCGGTGTTGCGCAGCTACCGGATCGTCGACGACGTGATCCACGAGGAACAGGTCGCGATCGTCCGCTGATTGGGGAATGAGCGGGCCCGGGTAGATTGTGGACCGATGCGGTCACCTTTCGAGGGCCCATCGACGTACCCGACCGCAGGAGCGAGCCCGTCCCCATGACCGTCC
>JAPKDO010000285.1 GCA_028822535.1 Acidimicrobiales bacterium | reverse complement strand
CAACCGCGTCGGCGAGCCCGACATGGACGACGAGGAGCTCAAGAAGCTCGCTGTCGGGGAGATGACGAAGGTCCTGGCCGCCGAGGAGATGCCGCTGTCGATCGACGAGCGGGAACGACTCGTCGACGTCATCAACGCAGACCTCCTGGGCTACGGGCCGATCCAGCCGCTCCTCGCCGATCCGAGTGTGTCCGAGATCATGGTGAACGGCACCAAGTCGATCTACGTCGAGAAGAACGGTCGCCTGACCCAAGCCGACATCCGGTTCAGCGACGAGGAAAGCCTCCGCAAGGTCATCAATCGCATCGTCGCTCCGCTCGGACGCCGCATCGACGAGTCGTCCCCCATGGTCGACGCTCGTCTTCCCGATGGGTCCCGCGTCTGCGCGGTGATCCCTCCGCTGGCCGTCGACGGCTCGTCGCTCACCGTTCGAAAGTTCGCGGTCAAGCAGTTCACCGCAGAGGATCTGATCGAGAACTCGAGTGCGTCGATCGAGTCGCTCTACATGATCGCCGCGTGTGTGCACGCGAAGCTCAACATCCTCGTGAGCGGCGGTACGGGCTCGGGCAAGACGACCCTGCTCAACGTCCTGTCGTCGTTCATCCCCGAGGGCGACCGCATCGTCACGATCGAGGACGTCGTCGAGCTCCAGCTCCGCCAGCATCACGTGATCCGCCTCGAGACGCGGCCCGGCAACGCCGAGGGCAAGGGCGAAGTGTCGATCCGCGAGCTCGTGCGGACGTCGCTCCGGATGCGCCCGGACCGCATCGTCGTCGGTGAGTGTCGTGGCGGGGAGGCCCTCGACATGCTCCAGGCCATGAACACCGGGCACGCCGGCTCGCTCTCGACGCTGCACGCCAACAGTCCGCGCGATGCGATGACCCGTCTCGAGACGATGGTGCTCATGGCAGGCATCGAGTTCCCGATCGCAGCGATCCGCCAACAGATCGCCGGCGCAGTGGACGTCGTCGTCCAGATCGGTCGACTCCGCGACGGCTCTCGTCGGGTCACGCAGATCTGTGAGGTCGGTCGTGTGACCGACGAGGAGGTCGAGGTCACACCGATCTTCGAGTTCGACTACTCGCAGGGCTACGACGCCGACGGACGGGTGCTCGGCACGCTCAAGCCGACCGGCTACCGACCGACGTTCGTTTCCCACATCCATGACATGGGCATCGAGTTCGAGGACCGCATCTTCGGAGGAGACCAATGAGATCGACGCGAGCGACTCGGCTCATCACGCTTGTGCTCGGACTGGTCGTCGCGTCCGTGTTCGCGGTGGCTCCGGCTGGAGCACAGAGCGACGAACTCGTCGTCGAGAGCGTCGACGCCACCGGATTCCCGCTCGTCCGTGCGGTGGTCTCCGGACCCGCCGTCGAGGGATCGGATCTCGACGACGCGTTCGTCGTGACCGAAGACGGTGAACCGGTCACGGCCGACATCGTCCGACTGCGTGGCGACGAACTCAACGTGGTCGTGGCCATGGATGTGTCGGGATCGATGGAGGGCGAACCGCTCGATCGCGCCAAGGTCGCCGTCACGGGCCTGCTGGGCACCCTTCCGGACTCGGTTCCGGTCGCCGTGGTCACGTTCGGTGAGACGGCCGTCCTCCAGAGCACGTTCACCACCGACCGGTCGGTCACCACCTCGGCGGTCGACGGACTCATCGCTGCCGGGGGCACGGCCCTCTACGACGGCATCTCCCTGGGTGTGGCGCAGCTGGAGGCCCAGGGCGGTTCCGGCGCACTCGTCGTGCTCGCCGATGGCGACGACACGTCCAGCGTTCGGGATCCCGAGGCGGCCCTGGGGCGCCTGGCCACGGTCGAACACGCCACCTCGTTCGTCGCCCTGCAGACGGAGGACTACAACGCAGCCACGTTCGATGGGCTCGCCGATGCATCCGGCGGTCAGGTCGTCGCTGTCGAAGAGGCCGCCGGCTTCTCGGATGCCCTCCGCGAGATCGCCGCCGGCCTCAGCAACTCGTACGAGATCCGTTGGCGGTCGTCCTCCGAGGGGGGTTCGGCGACGGTCGAGGTGGCGCTGGCATCGACTCCGGACGCCACTGCGTCCTCGGACTTCGACCACGACGAGGTCCGGCAGTTCGTGCCGGAGATCGCGACCCAGACGCGCACGGTCGCCGATGCGGGAATCTTCGGGTCGAGCATCGTCCTGGTCGCGGCAGCGTTGTTCGTCAGCGCCGGCGCCTTCCTCTTGGTGCTCGCGATCCGCAACTCGGACGGCGCGCTGGAGCGACGTGAAGAGCGGAACCAGGATCGTGACGCCCGCAAGGAAGAGCGAACGCGTCGCGTCAGCGGCGTGCAGGAGCGCCTCGAAGGTCTGTCTGCACAGATGCTCGAGGCCAACGACCGCGGTCGCTCCTTGGACGACACGCTCGATCGGGCGGGCTTGGCAGTGCGGTCGAACGAGTTCGTCGTCGCCACCGCAGCAATCACCGTCGCATCGCTGTTGGTCGGCGTCCTGCTCTTCGGCATCCCGTTCTTCCTCCTCGGCCTGTTCTTTCCGATCCTGGGCATCCCGATGACGCTGAAGGTCCTCACCGCCCGGCGCAAGAAGGCCTTCGTGTCCCAACTCGGCGACACGCTGCAGCTCATGGCCGGGTCCTTGACGGCCGGCTACGGCCTGGGTCAGACGCTCGACTCGGTGGCACGCGAAGCGGAGTCCCCGACCAGCGAGGAGTTCTCCCGAGTCGTCATGGAGACTCGACTCGGCCGGAGCCTCGAAGACGCCTTGGACGCGATGTCGATCCGGATCGAGTCCGCCGACTTCGACTGGGTGGTGGATGCCATCAAGATCCAGGCCGCCGTCGGTGGCGATCTCGGCGAGATCATCGAACAGGTCGGCGAGACCATCCGTGCCCGGGTGCGCATCAAGCGACAGGTCGATGCACTCACCGCCGAGGGCAAGATCTCGGCCCTGGTGCTGTTCTGCCTGCCCTTCGGCCTCGCCTTCTTCATCTTCTCGTCGAACCCCGACTACATCGAGCCGCTGGTCTCGACCGGCACCGGCTACGTCATGCTCGGTGCCGCCGGGACGATGCTGACCATCGGCGGCCTCTGGCTTCGCAAGCTCGTCAACCCGGAGTTCTGATCATGATCGTCTGGCTCGCTGCACTCATCGTCGTCCTCGGCGTGGCCCTCGCCATCTGGGCGCTGAAGCCCGATCCACAGGTCGTCACGATCGGGGTCGACCCCGAAGATGTCGTCCCCACGTCGAGGGCGATGGACCTCGAGCGTTCCGCAGCCGAGCGCATCTTCGACCCGGCCGCGGCGGCGATCTCCAACGTCGCCGGGCGCTTCCTCCCGGCCGGCGTGCTCGACGCCACGGCCAAGACGCTTCGCGTCGCAGACCTCGACCGGCGGTGGCGGCCCGAGATCATCATCGGGTTGCAGGCAGCGGGCTTCGTCCTCGGTGTGTTCGGGTCGGCGTGGTATCTGGGAGCCAACGGGTCCGGCCGAACCAACCTGATGATCTGTGGGCTCTTCATCGCCGTCCTCACGTTGGCTCCCAACGCCAAGATCAAGCGGGCTGCGGACGACCGACGCAAAGCGATCACCAACGAACTCCCCGACGTGCTCGATCAGCTGAAGGTCACCGTCGAGGCGGGTATGAGCTTCGACGGTGCGCTCCTGCGTGCGGGGCAGGAGGGTCGCGGCATCCTCGCGACCGAGCTCCTGAAGACGGTCAACGACATGCAGCTGGGTCTGTCACGGGGCGAGGCCCTCCAGGCGATGGCCGATCGCACCGACGTCGCAGACATGCGTCAGTTCGTGACGGCCGTGCGACAAGCCGAGAAGCACGGCTTCCCGCTCGCCAACATCCTCAAGCTGCAGGCGCTCGAGCTGCGTGACCGCCGTCGGGCTCGCGCCGAGGAACGGGCCATGCAGGTGCCGGTCAAGATCACCTTTCCGTTGGTGTTCTGCATCCTGCCGGCGCTCTTCATCGTGATCCTCGGCCCGGCGGGCATCAACATCGTCGAGGCATTCTGACCGGATCGCCCGGACAGGATCCCGGGCAGGATCGCCCGGACCGAGACGCTGCGTTCGGGCGCGGGGGAGCGATCTCGTAGGCTCGCCCGCCGTGCCCGACACCCCGTCACCGATCACCCCAGAAGACGTCGCGCACGTCGCGGCGCTCGCCCGACTCACGTTGACCGACGACGAGGTGCAGGAGTTCACCGGTCAGCTCCGGTCGATCCTCGAGCACGCTCGCGACGTCGAAGCGCTCGACCTCGCCGACGTGCCACCGACCGCCCATCCGTACCCGTTGGAGAACGTGTTCCGACCCGACGAGGTCGTCGCCGGTGTGGATCGTGACGAGGTGCTCGCCGAGGCGCCGTCGGCCGAGGCCGGCATGTTCCGGGTGCCGCCGGTGCTCGGGGAGGCGCCATGACGGTTCGTGGGATCGCTCAGGCAGTTCGGTCGGGTCAACGCTCGGCGGCCGAGGTGCTCGACGAACACCTCGCTCGCATCGATGCGAGCGAATCGGAGATCAATGCCTTCAACCACGTGATGGCCGACGCAGCCCGTGCCGCGGCGGCTGCGGTCGACGAGTCGGTCGCCGCCGGAGCGGATCCCGGTCCGTTGGCAGGCGTTCCGATCGCCGTGAAGGACAACATGTGCACGCGTGGCGTGCCGACGACGTGCTCGTCGAAGATCCTCGGCGACTGGAAGCCGCCCTACGACGCCACGGCGATCGAGCGCCTGGTCGCCGCGGGTGCGGTCATCGTCGGCAAGACGAACCTCGACGAGTTCGCGATGGGATCGTCCACCGAGAACTCGGCGTTCGGTCCGACCAGGAACCCGGTCGACCTCGAACGTGTTCCCGGTGGTTCGTCCGGCGGGTCGGCCGCCGCCGTCGCCGCCGCCTTCGCTGCCGCATCGTTCGGCTCAGACACGGGTGGGTCGATCCGGCAACCGGCCGCCCTCTGCGGCGTCGTCGGCGTCAAGCCGACCTTCGGCCGTGTCTCGCGGTACGGCCTCATCGCCTTCGCGTCGAGTCTCGACCAGATCGGGCCCTTCGCCA
>JAPKDO010000284.1 GCA_028822535.1 Acidimicrobiales bacterium | reverse complement strand
CGAGCGCCAGTTCTCACGATGATGCCCCGATCCTGCCGCATCGGGCGCGGCTCAGCCAGACCGTCCAGCCCGTGGCGCCGTGTCGAGCACGAGGTCATCGCCCGAGACCGTACCGGGCACCTCGACGAGCACCACCGACACGTTGTCGCGCCCCCCGCCGTCGAGCGCGGCCTCACACAATGCGGTCGCCCGGTGCTCGACCGGTCCGGCCGCCCCGAGCAAGGCTCGCAGTTGGGCGCTCGACATCTCTTCGTAGAGCCCGTCGGAGGCCACGAGGAGGCAGTCGCCCACCTCGACCCGGACGCGCGCCACTGCGGGGAGGACCGTCTCCTCGACGCCCAGTGCGCGGGTCACGACGTTGCGTCGCCGATCGTGGCGCGCCTCCTCCTCGGTCAACTCCCCGCGGCGTACGAGCTCGCCGACGACGGAATGGTCGACCGTGAGTTGGGTCAGGACCTGGTCCCGGTAGCGGTACACGCGGGTGTCGCCGAGGTTGAACACGATCACGTCCTGATCGTCGAGTCGGACGAACCCGGCGACCGTGGTGCCCATCCCGCGAGCGTCGATCTCCACGGCTCGCCGCAGGATCGCGGCGTTGATGCCGTCGAGGGCGGCGATGATGCGAGCCTCGGGGTCGGCGACGAGGTGCAGGTCGTCGAGACGCGCGAGCGCCGACACAGCGATGGCGCTCGCCACCTCACCACCGGCATAGCCGCCCATCCCGTCGGCGACGGCGAACACGGTGGGTCCGGCGAGGAGCGCGTCCTCGTTGTGGGGCCGAACCCGGCCCGGGTGGGTCGCAGACCCCCATCGCACGTCGATCATGATCGACCCGACGGTAGTGACGGATGTGCCGGCCTCGCGCCCGCAAGATGGGGGGAGAACTCCCCCCGTCGCTCCCTTTGTCCACTCTGCGAGCCTGTGGTTCTCTTCGGGACGGACGGACCAGCCGGTCCCTCCAGCACGATTGCGGAAAGGCTCGGCAGTGGCGGAACTCGACCGTCGGTTTCGTTCGATCACTCTCGCGGGCGTCGATGCCGCGAGCGCGACCAGCACGATGCTGCGTGTGCTGTCCGAGGAGTCGGACCTGGGGATCGACGAGGTCGCGCCCGGCCGGATCGCGGTCTCGCGCACGACGCGTCCCCGGTGGGCCACCGTCGCGGCGATCGCCCTGTGTTGGCTGGGTGGGCTGGGCCTGTTGTTCCTGCTCGTCCGCCGGACCGAAGCGGACGAGGCGCTGGTCGTCGATGCCCCGCGCGGCTGCGTGGTGACGATCCCACCCGTGGTGGACGACGCGCTCGTCCTCCGAGTCGAGGAGGCGTTCGCTGCGCTGGGACGATCGCCGGCAGCGGTTCCTGAGCCGGCATGGGATCGCGTCGACGCGACCAGCGGCGACGGACTCGACGACCGGACCGTGGCTCGCACCTCGGCCGACGCTGCGCCGACCACCGACGCTGCGCCGGTGACGACGAGCGACGGGGCGGTCGACGGGGCGGTCGTGCTCGGGTTCTCCGACGGCGACGTCGTCGTTTACCCCGGCGAGATCGTCGTGCTCGGCCGAGACCCGTCACCGGACGTCGGTCGCCCCGTCGTCGTGCCCGCCGACTCGTCGACGGTGTCGAAGTCGCATCTGCGGGTGGAGTGGGATGGCGCCACGCTCACGGCCACCGATCTCCACTCCACCAACGGATCGTCGATCGGCGGGGGCGACGGTCGAGACGAGATCGTCCTCGAAGCCGGCACGCCGACGCCCGTCGACCTGGACGGAGTGCTCACACTGGGTGCGGCATCGTGCACGATTCGTACGGACGCCGGGACCGTGCCGTGACCGATCGTTGCTATCGTCCCTGTCTGCGCACGGGGCGATCTGTGCACTTCGCTGCTTCTCGGGCCAGCAGCACGACCGCAGGCCGGAGGTGAGCGACGCATGCAACAGGTGAGCCCGATGCTCCGGCGTCGGCTGTCGATCGGCATCGTGGTGGCCCTCGTCGCCGCCTTCTTGGTGTTCGCAACCCAGGCGCAGGGCAACGTCGTGCCCGAACCCGACCTCCACGACGGGGGGATCTGGGTGACGAACGAGGCTCGCGGTCTCGTCGGACGGACGAACGCGGAGATCGGCACCGTCGACACGAAGCTGACGGCCGGGTCCAACGACTTCGACATCATGCAGTGGAACAACGTCGTCGTGGTCCGGACCTCGGACCCCAGTGGCCTGAGTGCGATCGACCCCGCCCGCTCCGCCCTCGTGCCGGGGCCCGAGATCCCCGGCGACGCGCAGGTCGACGTCCACGGCGGCACGGCCGCGATGCTCACGCCGGACGGCCGGCTGTTCGTGGTGCCGGCAGCGACCTCGTCCGCAGCGCTCGCGCTCGACCCCGAGAGCGACGCCGAACTCGTGGCCCAGGTCGACGGCGCCGCATCCATGGTCGTCGGGGTGGACGGCTCGGTGCACGTCCACGACCGCGACGCCGGTCGGGTCACCACCTGGGACGTCGCCGGAGACGAGATCGGTGCACAGGACGTCGGGCCGACGGAAGCGGATGCGACCCTCACCACCGTCGGCGATCGCCCGGCCGTGCTCGACGGCTCGCAACTGCACCTCGCCGGCCGCGACCCGATCGACCTCGACGACGACGGACCCCTCGTCCTCCAGGAACCCGGACCCGACGCCGACGGTGTGCTCGTCGCCGACGACCGCCGACTCGTGCGGGTCGGGTTCGACGGCGACGTCGCCGTCCTGTTCGACGATGGCACCGGTGCACCGGCACGACCCGTGCAGGTCGGTGCCTGCGCGTTCGGCGGCTGGGGAACCGACCCGATGTACGTGCAGGCCTGCCCCGACGCCGATCCGGCGAGCGCTCCCGTGCCCGAGATGGATGCCGGGATCGAGGTCCGGTTCCGGACCAACCACGACCGGGTGACGCTCAACAGCCTGACCGATGGCTCGCAGCTCCTGTTCGGCGACGACGACCCGGTCTTCATCGACAACGAGTGGGCCGAGGCGCTGTCCGACGAGATCGAGGTCGACCCCGAGGCGGTCGAGGAGCTCGACGAACAGACCGAGCCCACGTGCGAGACACCCGAGAACGGCAACCCGGTGGCCGAGGACGATGTCGGAATCTACGGCACCCGGCGCGACCGTCCCGTCGTCGTCTACCCGCTGCGAAACGACAAGGATCCGGACTGCGACGTCCTCCTCATCGACCGCGTCGAACTCGCCGATCCGGACTCCGGCGTGCTCGGGGTCATCGACGGCGGAAGGGCCGTGCAGGTCGACATGGCCAGCGACGTCGACCGGCTGCGGTTCACCTACACCGTCTCCGACGGCAACGGCGGGACGGATCGGGCCGACGTGACCGTGTCGATCGTGCCGGACGACCGCAACGCACCGCCCGTGCTCGGTGACGAGGAGACGACGGTCGTGACCGGCGGGACCGTGACCCACAACGTGTTGGCCACGGCCTACGACCCCGACGGCGACGTGCTCCGCCTCGTCGGTGCCCGCGAAGCCGACACCGCCACGGGCTCGGTCAAGGCGAACGGACGCGGCGACGTCACGTTCACGGCGGGGAACCAGCCAGGAGACGTCGAGATCTCCTACGTGGTGGGCGACGGTCGCGGTGGGGAACAGACCGGCGTGCTGGCCGTGTCGGTCGTGGAGCGTCGCGTCAACCAGGCGCCCGACGCCCGGAACGACTCCGCCTCGACCTTCACCGGACGCGAGGTCGTGTTCGACGTCCTCGACAACGACAACGACCCCAACGGCGATGCCCTGTCGATCGTGCGGGCGACCAGCGACGACGACGCGCAGATCCGTTGGGATCCCACGTCGCCCGAGATCCGCGTCACCTCCGACGAACCCGGCACCGTCAACGTCGTCTACCGGGTGACCGACGGCCAGGCGACCGACGAGGCCATCCTGCGCGTCGACTTCCGGTCGCGCGGGGAGAAGCGCCCGCCGATCGCGGTGCGCGACGAAGTGCTCCTCACCCCCGGCGAACCGGCCTACGTCCCCGTGCTCGACAACGACATCGACCCCGACGGCGAGGTCCTCGTGGTCCTGGGCGTGTCCGACCTGCCCGACCCGTCGCCGATCACGGTCAACGTGATCCAACGCAGCGTGATCGAGATCTCGGCCGACTCGGCCCTCGAGGGACCGGTGGAGTTCAGCTACCGGATCAGCGACGGCACCGAGGTCGCCGACGGTCGCGTGCTGGTCGAGCCAGCGCCGGTCGACCAGGAGAACCGTCCGCCGGTGGTGGCCGCTGACGAGTTCACCGTCCGTGCCGGCGGGATCGTCACGTTCCCGGTCCTCACGAACGACTCGGATCCCGACGGCGACGCGCTCGAGATCGAACCGCCCGCCGACGACCAACCCGACGCAGCCAGCGACGGCCGGCTCTTCCTGTCGAGCGACGGCCTGCTCCGGTACGAGGCACCCGATCGGCCGCAGGGCACGATCCGGCTGATCTACAGCGTGCGCGACACCGCCGACAACATCGCCTCGGCCGAACTCATCGTGCACGTCCTACCGCCGAACGCCGAGCGCAACCAGCCACCGATCCCGCCCGAACTGATCGGCCGGACCATCGCCGGACAGACGGTCACCATCCCGATCCCGGTGACGACCATGGATCCCGACGGCGATTCGGTCACCCTGCTCGGCATCGACTCGCCGCCCTCGTTCGGCACCGTCACCGAGGTCCGGCCCGACGAACTCGTCTACGCCGCCGACAGCGACGCCGCCGGGACCGACGAGTTCACCTACAAGGTCGTCGACCAGTTCGGCGCGGAGGCGACGGCGACGATCCTCGTCGGCGTCGCGCGCCTCCCGAACGAGAACAACGCACCCATCCCCAAGGACGACGAGGTGCTGGTCCGTCCGGGCGCGACGGTGTCGATCCCCGTGCTCGCCAACGACTTCGATCCCGATGCCGATCCGCTCCGCATCTCCGACGCGGAGGAGGACCGACCGGTTCCGTCGGTGGGGACGGCAGAGATCGACGGGTCTGCGATTCGTTACACGGCGCCCGATGATCCGCCGTCCGACCG
>JAPKDO010000283.1 GCA_028822535.1 Acidimicrobiales bacterium | reverse complement strand
CGTCGTTTGCGTCCGGTAAGACCAGCGCATTAACTTAGATTCGACGTCCAACTTCTGGGAACGAGATCGGCGTCGCTCGGGAACGAACTGGGGAACGCATGGGGTCGAGACGGTATGGACGCACGGCGGCTGCGGTGATGTTCGCGGCCGTACTGGTCGGCGGGGTCGCCACCGATCGGTCGGGTGTTGCCGGAGCGCAGGGCGAGGTCGACCCTGGCTCGGCGCGCACGCAGTCGGCGCTCGTACGAGTCGGCCCGTCTCGCGGTGCGCTGAGCCTGTCGCCACAGGTCGGGTTGGTCCTGACCGACTACCTCGGGACCCGCGGTCGCGGCGATGTCCGGACGACCGACTTCGCCGCGCTGGCCGATTCGATCCCGGACGAGGTGGTCGCTGCATCGCCGACGGTGAAGGTCGAGTCGACCGACGAGGGCTCCGAGGCGGGGCAGTCTGCTGCCGTCGGCGGTACCCCACCGGGATTCCCGCTCACGCTGGCAGGCGCAGAACTCAACGCGTCGGCGGGCGACGCCCCGTTCGGTCAGGGTTCGTTCTCGGTCGGCGACGTCGATCTGGGTGTCGGCTCGATGGCCGGCATGGAAGTGTCCGGATTCAGCGGCTACGTCGATGGTGCCGTGCGAGAGGCTCGGGCCAGGGTGTACATCGGACGGCTCGAACTCGCCGAGGGCGAGGTCGTTCTCCGAGGGCTCGAGTGGAACGTCATCACCCGCTCCGGCGGCGCCACGTCCAACAGCGCGACGTTCGCCATCGAGGGAATGACGGTGGCCGGGCAGAACTTCGCCCCGCCCCCGGGAAGCGAGGACCCGCTCCGCGACGTCCTCGACGCGATCCAGCCGGTGCTCGGACCCGTGGGATTGCAGGTGACCTTGCCCGAGTCCCGGATCGAGCAAGGCGTCGTCGAGCTGACGCCGTTGCGGATCCGCGTCGCTGATTCGGAGCTGGGACTCGTGGTGAATCCGATCCTCGATCTGCTCCAGCCGGTGCGCGACCCGCTCGTGGCCGCCCTTCGAGAGGGGAGCGAAGACGTCGATGCAGCGATCCTGCTCACCGATGTGGCGCTCGGCGTCCTGGCCGGCGGCTCGACCCTCGATCTCGAACTGGGAGGAGCGACCGCGTTCACCCAAGCGCCGTCGGACCGGTTCAGCTTCGGGACGGTGGGCTCGGTGCCCGCTCCGGCGCCGCCGCCGACGAGCGCGTCACCCACACCCACGGCCGGCGGCTCCGCCGGGTCCGGATCGACAGCCGCGACCACGCCCGCGGTGAGCGTCACGGCCGACACGCCGACGCAGAACAACGCTGCCGGGATCTCGAACGAGGTTGCGCTGGACGACGTCCGACCGATCGGACGTCGCGGAGGTCCTCTGTTCTGGATCGGCCTCGGCGGCCTGCTGCTCATCGCCGCGAGCGCAGGGCGCGACTATCTGCTCGTGCGGAACGGCTTCCGTCATCAGCGAGTGGCATGAGCGAACCCACACAGCAAAATCGACACCCCGGAGCGAAGAAGTGAACCGCAACGACCCTCAGATGCCTTCGCCCGCCGGCCGGGTCATGCGGGGCTATGCGCCCGTCGCAACGCTTGCGGTCCTCTTTCTGTTGATGGCTGCGATCGTGCCGTCGACGTACCGCGACACCGACCTCGCCACCTCCGGGAACGGCACGGGGAACAGACTGTCAACCAGCCCCGGCGCGGTCGGTGGATCCGGCACCGATGACTCCGGCGGAACCGCCGGCGTCCCGTCGACCGTCGCGGGTTCCTCGGGCGACGGCACCGGTGTCGCCGGCGGCGATTCTGGCGCGGGGGCGGACTCGGGCGGAGGCGAAGGGAACGACGCTGGAGCCGCGGCACCGGCGTCGGGCGGATGCCCCGACCGAGCCCTCCAGGTCCCTGGGGATCCGTACTCACCGCCATGCATCGAGTTCTCGGGTGACAACGGCGGGTCCACCGCGAAGGGGGTGACGGCCGACGAGGTCATCGTGTCGGCGCGCATCTTGGACGAGAAGGGATTCCAGCAGACGCTGGCGACCCTCGCCGGAGCCGACATCGTCGACGAACCCGCAGACGTCAAGCGGACGATCTCCGCACTCATCGAGTACTTCAACCGTTCGTTCCAGTTCTACGGGCGTCAATTGAGCGTCAACTTCTACGACGGCAAGGGCTCGGGCACCGCGGAACTCCAGGGTGCCGGTCAGGCCGAGGCCGAGGCCGATGCGGTCACCGTCGCCGATGAGATCGGTGCCTTCGCCGAACTCAACGGCGGGTCGGCGCCGTTCGCCGATGCGTTGGCCCGCAAGAAGGTGATCTCCTTCGGCACCCCCTATCTGTCACGCAACTGGCACGTCGACCGGGCGCCCTACAACTGGAGCGTCGCCTCCGACTGCTCGATCATCGTCGAGAGTGCGGGCGAGTTCTCGAACCAGACGCTGGCCAACAAGCCAGCGGTGTTCGCCGGCGGGAATCTCAAGGACAAGCCGCGGAAGTTCGCAGCGTTCTCCCCGGAGAATCCGTGGTACGTCGACTGCATCGACCAAGCGATCGGGATCGCCGAGCGCGCAGGGAACAAGGTCGATGAACGCGTCACCTACCGCCTCGACATCGACTCGATGTCGAACCAGGCGTCGAGCATCATCTCCAAGCTGAAGAGCGAAGGGATCACGACGATCCTCTGCGGCTGCGACCCGATCATGCCGATCTTCTTGTCGACCAAGGCGGCGGAGCAGAACTACCAACCGGAATGGGTCGTGGCGGGCACCGCCCTGTCGGACATCGACATCGTGGCCCAGCTCTACGACCAGGAGCAGTGGTCCCATGCCTTCGGTGTGAGCTTTCTCTCGTCGTTCGCCCCCGTGCAGTCGGGCATCGGCTACAGCGCATACAAGAGCATCCGGGACGACGAGCCGGCGTTCGCGGTCGAGACGATCTACGCCCAGATGTACATGCTCGCCCTCGGGATCCACATGGCCGGGCCGAACCTCACGCCGCAGACCTACGAACAGGGCATGTTCGCCTATCCCGGCGGCAGCGGCCCCTTCGGGACCTGGGGCTTCGACGCCGACAGCTACACGCCGACCCAGGACTTCCGAGTGATCTGGTACGACCCCGACGCGGTCTCGCCCCAGAACAGCAAGCGTGGCGCGTACATCGAGGCGTACGACGGTCGGCGCTTCAAGACCGGCGAACTGCCCGCGTCGAACCAGCCTCCGGTGTTCGGCCAGTGACCGCAACCCCCGCCATCGACGACCGAACCCCACCGATCGATCGATTCCGCGAGATCGTGCGGTCGAACCGCAGGCTGCAAGCGCTCTTGGCCGGCGCGGCCGCCGTGATCGCCTTCCCCGTCGTCGGGGCGTTGCTCCCCGATGGAGCACCGCTCGGCATCGTGTTGCAGGGAGCGGTGTTCGGCACGGTCACCGCGCTGTTGGCGATGGGCCTGATCCTGTTGTATCGGACCGACAGCATCATCAACTTCTCGTACGGGGCCATGGGCCTCGTCGGGGGCAACATCGGTGTCAACCTCTACCTCGAGACGGGCTGGAACTACTTCCTCGCGATGGGCGTCGGCGTCGCCGGTGGCCTCGCGGTCGGCGGTGTGGTCGAGGTCGCGATCATCCGTCGTTTCAAGGACGCCAGCCGCCTCGTATTGACCGTCGCGACCATCGGGCTCGCGCAGTTGCTCGGCTACATCGGCGCGATCTTCATCCCCCAACGATTCGGATCCACCGGTCTCGTGGGGGGTTTCGAGACGCCCTACGACGTCGGCTTCGACGTCGGACCGGTCCGCTTCAACTCCGGTCACGTCCTCATCATGGTGGCCGTGCCACCGATCATCGCGGGCCTCTCGTGGTTCCTGCTCCGGACCGACGCCGGCGTCGCGGTGCGAGCGGCTGCGCAGAACAAGGAGCGAGCGCTCCTGCTGGGGATTCCGATCGATCGGTTGAAGACCATCGTCTGGATCGTGGCCGGCGGTCTCGCAGCGTTGACCATCGTGCTCCAGGCGCCGTTCGCCGGCACGGCCTCGAACCCGCTCACGGCACCGATCACCGTTCTCCTCCCGGCACTCGCCGCGGCGGTGATCGCACGCATGGAATCGCTGCCCGTGGCGTTCGTCGCCGGGGTCCTGCTCGGGGTGTTGGACCAACTCGTGTTCTGGAACGTCTCGCAGGCGTCGGCCGGCGACCTCGCGTTCCTGCTCGTGATCCTCGGAGCGCTGATCCTCCAGTCCGGCAGGCTCTCGCGGGCTCACGATCTGTCGTTCAACCTCGATCTCTCCGGTGTGGTCCGCTCGGTGCCGGGCGAGCTGCGGCAACTCCCCGAGGTCCGGTACGTGCGGTGGGCACTCATCGCCGTCGCTGCCGTCCTGGCGATCTTCGTCCCCAGGGGCTGGGCGCCGTCGTCGCTGAGTCTCGCCGCCACGGCGACGGTCTGGGCGCTCGTCGCGGTCTCGCTGGTGGTGTTGTCCGGGTGGAACGGAAAGATCAGCCTCGGGCAGTTCGGCATCGTCGGAGCGGCCGCCGTGGCCGCCGGCAACGTGGTCCAGCGATGGAACATCGACATCTTCCTCACGCTCGTGATCGCCGGCATCGCCGGCGCGGTGGCTGCCCTGCTCATCGGGCTTCCAGCACTGCGAATACGCGGGCTCTTCCTCGCCGTGACCACGCTTGCCTTCGCCGTGACCCTCGACAGCTACCTGTTGAACCCGGTCAACTTCCCCGAGATCGTCCCCGACAACGTCAATCCACCAATCCTCTGGGATCGGTTCAACGCCTCGGAACAGCTCGTCCAGTACTACCTCGGTCTGGGCGTGTTGGTCGTCGGGCTGTTGCTGACGAACGCGCTGAGGAACAGCCGCTGGGGACGGATCCTCCAAGCGGTCAAGGACAACGAGAAGACGGCCCAGGCACAAGCGGTGCCGACGACCGCGATCAAGTTGGTCGCCTTCTGCTATTCCGGCTTCCTGGCCGGGTTGGCCGGTGGCGTGTACGTCCTCATCCTGCGCGGCGCCCGGGTGGGTTCGTTCACACCCTCGATGAGTCTCGAGGTCCTCTCGATGACCGTGATCGGGGGG
>JAPKDO010000021.1 GCA_028822535.1 Acidimicrobiales bacterium | reverse complement strand
CTGGTACGAGGTCGAGCCCTGCTACGTGTACCACCCGATGAACGCGTACGACCTGCCCGACGGGCGGATCGTGCTCGACGTCGTGCGTCATCCGTCGATGTTCCGGACGGACCTCCGCGGCCCGAACGAAGGCCGTCCAACGCTCGACCGGTGGACCATCGAGCCTGCGTCGGGGACGGTGCGCGAGGAGCGGCTCAGCGATCACCCGCTCGAACTGCCACGGGTCGACGAACGACTCGTGGGCAAGCGCGCCCGCTACGGCTATGCCTCGACGTTCGCCGACGACAGCGGCGATGTCGCCTTCGGTCCGCTCCTGCGCTACGACGTCCGCGACGACACCAGCGTTCTGCATGACTACGGACCGGGACGTGCATCGATGGAAGCGGTGTTCGTGCCTCGGTCCGACGACGCCGCCGAGGACGACGGTTGGCTGATGTCGGTGGTCTACGACGCCGCCGAAGACTCGAGCCAGTTGGTGCTGTTGAACGGCCAGGACTTCACGGGCGAGCCGGCGTGCACGATCCAGTTGCCCAACCGGGTGCCCTACGGCTTCCACGGCAACTGGGTCCCCGACTGAAGAAGAATCCCGTCGGTCGTCGACGAACAGGCGCAACGAACGACGGACCTGTCGAGAGGCGGGCACACTGGAGCGGTGGTCGCCGCCGTTCTCCTCGCCGCAGGGTCGGGCAGCCGGTTCGATGGCGAGACGCACAAGCTGCTGGCGCCGCTGCGCGGGCGGGCCGTGGTCGCGCACGCGCTCGATGCGGTTCGGGCGTCGGGCCTCGAGGTGTACGTCGTCACCGGTGCCGTGGACCTCGCAGACGTGTTGGCCGACGACGTGCACATCGTGCACAACCCCGACTGGGCCGACGGCCAGGCCACCTCGGTGCGCGCGGCGATCGAGGCGGCGACCGCCGATGGACACGACGCGGTCGTCGTCGGTCTCGGCGACCAGCCCTTCGTCACGGCGGATGCGTGGCGCGCCGTCGCGGCTGCCGACGACCTGCCGCTCGCGGTCGCCACCTATGGCGGCCGGCGTGGCCACCCGGTCCGACTCGACGCGTCCGTGTGGGAGTTGTTGCCCACGACGGGCGACGAGGTCGGTCGCGTGATCATGCAGGGTCGTCCCGACCTGGTTCGGCCGATACCGTGCGCCGGGCACGCGACAGACATCGACACCTTGGAGGATCTGCACCGATGGACCTGACGAACGAGTTCACCGTCCCCGTCCCCGTCGAACGGGCGTGGGAGGTGCTCAATGACGTGGAGCTCATCGCACCGTGTCTTCCCGGAGCCCAGCTCCAGGAGATCGAGGGCGACGAGTACCGGGGCATCGTCAAGGTGAAGGTCGGGCCGATCACCGCTCAGTACAAGGGCGCCGCGACATTCCAGGAACAGGACGAGGCGAACCGCAAGATCGTGCTCAAGGCCGAAGGCCGCGACACCCGCGGTCAGGGCAGCGCCAGCGCGATCATCACCGCGACCATGACCGAGTCCGGGTCCGGCGCCGACGTGTCGACCCACGTGGTCGTCGACAGCGACGTCACGATCAAGGGCAAGGTCGCCCAGTTCGGCCGGGGAATGATCGCCGAGGTCAGTGCCAAGCTGCTCACCCAGTTCGTCGAATGTCTCGAAGGCAAGCTCGACTCCCCGGCGGACGACACTGGAGACACGGACTCGGCGGCCGACGGCGAGACGCCCGGTGACGACGCGACCGAATCCGCCAAGGCGCAGGCCGAAGCCGCTGAAGCGACCTCCACGCCACCAGGCGCCGCCGATGCCGAGGCCGGCGATGATGTGGCCACCGTCGGTGACGCCGCCGCCGAGGCCGCCAAGCAGCCGAGCGTGCGCAAGATCGACCATCAGTCGAGCGCTCCCGTCGACCTGCTCGACAGCGCCGGTGCGCCGGTCGCCAAGCGGGTCGCTCCGATCGTGGCGATCGTCGCCGTCTTGGTCCTGTTGGGCAAGCGACGGTCCAAGAAGCGCAAGAGCTGACGTCGGAGGCGACGCGGCGATGGCCGACCAGGCAGACATCGACGCCGTCCGGGAACTGCTCGGCCGGGTGCCCCGAGCCGAGTTCGACGTCGTCGTGCGCGACGACGCCGGTGGCCCCGTCGTCATCCGGAACGCGCCACTGCTCGACGACGGGACGCCGATGCCGACGCGCTACTGGTTGGTGGGCGCAGCCGACCGGGTGAAGATCGGCCGTCTCGAATCGAGCGGTGTCATCGACCTGGCCGAGGCCGAGATCGGCGACGAGGCACTCGATGTCGCTCACGCCGCGTACGAGTCCGAACGGTCTGCAGCGCTGCCGTCCGGCCACGACGGTCCTGTTCCGACCGGCGGCGTGGGCGGAACCCGCCGCGGCATCAAGTGCTTCCACGCCCACTGGGCCTGGTACCTGGCCGGCGGTCCCGACCCGGTGGGTCCGTGGATCGAGGAGCGATTGGCTGCGGAGTCGCCGCCGGATGCGTCCACGGACTGACGCCGCGCGGTTGGCAGGTCCGGACCGCGCCTTGGCAGGGTGGTGAGGTGAGCGCACCGGTCCTCGCCGCCATCGACTGCGGTACAAACTCGACTCGCCTGCTCGTCACCCGCGGAAGCGGCGCCGACAAGGAAGCGCTGGCACGGATCAACACGATCACCCGGCTCGGCCGCGGCGTCGACGCCAGCGGGGTACTCGACCCGGAAGCGATCGAACGGACGCTCACCGCGCTTCGCGAGTATCGCGATGTCATGGATGAACACGGCGCCGATCAGGTGCGGATCACCGCGACCTCGGCGGCGAGGGACGCGAGCAACAGCGACGACTTCTTCGCCGCAGCCGAGGAGATCGTCGGCGTCCGGCCGGAACTGTTGACCGGGGACGAGGAAGCGACGTTGTCCTTCCTCGGTGCCACGGCCGAACTCGACTCCGCCGACGGCCCGTTCCTCGTCGTCGACATCGGTGGAGGCTCCACCGAGTTCATCGTCGGCACGGACGAGGTCGAGGCCACGCGCTCCATCGACATCGGCTGCGTGCGTTTCACCGAGCAGTACGTCGAACACGACCCACCGCAGCCCGAGGAACTCCACGCCTGCATCTCGGTCACCGACGCATGGCTCGACGACATCGCACGGGAGATGCCGGGGATGACCTCGGCCACGACGGTCGTCGGCCTCGCCGGCACCATCACGACCGTCGCCGCCGTCGAACTCGGGCTCGCCGAGTGGGACCGAGACGCCATCCACCACTTCCGACTCGGACACGACGCAGCCGAGGACGTGTTCCGCACGCTTGCGACCGAGTCGCTCGAGGACCGCAAGCACAACCCCGGACTCGAAGACGCCCGCGCCGATGTGATCGTCGCGGGCACCTGCATCCTCGTCTCGCTGTTCCGGTGGCTCGCGATCGACGAGATCCTCGTGTCGGAGTCCGACATCCTCGACGGGCTCATCGCCTCGCTCGCCGACCGGGACTGATCGGGCCGCCGCCCATAGGCTCCGGACCGTGCCCCGTAGCGACCGCATCCTCATGGGCCCCGGCCCGTGCAATCCGTATCCCGAGGCCATCGAGGCGTTCGGTCGACCGATGCTCGGCCATCTCGACCCCGAGTTCCTCGCGCTGCTCGACGACGTGTGCGACCGCCTCCGCTCGCTGTTCGGTACGACCAACGCCCTGACCGTTCCGATCAGCGGCACCGGATCGGCGGGCATGGAGACCTGCATCGTCAATGTGCTCGGTCCCGGCGACGTCGCGGTCATCGGCGTCAACGGAGTGTTCGGGCAACGCATGTGCGATGTCGCGTCGCGCACCGGTGCGGAGGTCGTCCGCGTCGACTTCGAATGGGGCACCCCGGTCACCGCCGAGCGCCTGCTGAACGCGCACCCGTCGCCGACGCTCATCGGCATGGTGCACGCCGAGACGTCGACCGGTGCGCGTTCCGACGTGGCCGAGATCGGCGCGGGCAAGGGCGATGCCCTCCTGTTGGTGGACTGCGTCACGTCGCTCGGTGGTCTCGAGTTCCGTGCTGACGACTGGGGTGTCGACCTCGCGTACAGCGGGACCCAGAAATGTCTCGGCGTCCCACCCGGGCTGTCGCCGATCACCGTCTCGGACCGCGCACGAGATCGCTTCGTCGCCAAGAGTCAGTCGTGGTATCTGGACCTGCGCCTGATCGGCGACTACGTCGGCACTCCGGGCGCCAAGCGTGCGTACCACCACACCGCGCCGATCTCGATGATCTTCAGCCTCCACGGCGGCCTCACCGCGATCGCCGACGAAGGCGTCGACGCGGTCATCGAGCGGCACGCGACGTGCGGCACCGCCGTGCAGGACGGCCTCGTCGGACTCGGCTTCGAGCTCTTCGCGCAGGAAGGCCACCGGCTGCCGCAACTCACCACGGTGCGGGTCCCCAGCGGCGTCGACGAGGCGGCGATCCGGTCCGACCTGCTCGGGACGTACGGCATCGAGATCGGCGGCGGTCTCGGCGAGTACGCCGGCAAGGTCTGGCGGGTCGGATGCATGGGTCACACCGCCCGCGAGCGCAACGTCACGACGCTGGTCGCCGCGCTGGGGGAGTTGATGGCACGGTGACGTGGACCTCCACGAACACTCGGCTGCTCGGCCGTCGTGTGGTGCTGCGCCCGATCGAGACCCGAGACTTCGAGCAGTGGCGCGAGGTCCGTCGTCACAACGCCGATTGGCTCACCAAGTGGGAGCCAAAGCGGCTCCCCGGCCAGGCCGACGTGATCGAGTCGAGCGAAGCATTCGCCGCCCGTTGTTCGGCGCGTGCGCGCGAATGGCAACTCGGCACCGGCTACGGCTTCGGCATCTTCACGCTCGACGGATCGCTCGCCGGCGAGATCAACCTGTCGTCGGTGCAACGGGGTCCGTTCCAGAACGCCTACGTCGGGTACTGGATCGACCAGCGCCATGCGGGTTCCGGCTACACCCCCGAGGCGGCCGTGGCCGCGTTCCGGTATGCCTTCGAGGAGGTCGGGCTGCACCGTCTGCAGATCGCGATCATCCCCCGGAACGGCGCCAGCCGACGGGTCGTGGAGAAGCTCGCGCTCCGCGAGGAGGGCGTCGCGTTGCGGTACCTCGAGATCAACGGGATCTGGGAGGACCACGTGCGCTACGCCATCACCTCCGAGGAGTGGGAAGCGCGCCGAGCGGAGTTGGTGAACCAGTGGATCGAATGAGACCGGCCGCGGCGGGCATCGCTGCCGTGCTCCTCGCTGTTGCCGCATGTAGTGGCGACGACGACGACGCCGGCACGACGACCACCGACCCCGAACCCACCGAGACCTCCGTCGGACTCGACCACACGCCGACCACGCAGCCCCCCGAGACCGGGGGCATCGAGGTGCCCGACATCCCGGGCACCTTCACCGCGGCGATCCCGTCGCTCGGCTTCGGCATCGCCGTGCCGGAGGGGTGGCAGGCGACGGTGCTCAGCGAAGACGCCATCGAGCGGCTCGAGGCGGCGACGCTCTCCCAACCGTCGTTCCTCGACGCTGCGCGCAACGTGATGGCGTCGGGTGCCGTCTTCTATGCAGCCGGCATCGACGACGAGGGCCGGGTGAGCGAGCTCAAGGTCGACGTGCAGGACGGCGCCGATGCCTCGCCGGAGAGCGTGGCCGCGCTGGCGAACTCGATCGCCGAGTCCGGCAAGGTCGAGGACGCGACGGTCACCGACGACCTCGGCGACGGACGGATACGCGTGGACTATCGACTCCCGGCGCCGGACGGCGACGCCGACCACGCCGGCATCGAGACCATCGGGAGTCAGCTCTTCGTGCCCGATGGCGACCGGGTCTGGTCGTTCATCGTGACCAGCGAGGACACGGCGAGTCAGGACGCGCTGCTGGCGATCTTCGAGGCCAGCATCACGTTCTGATCAGCGTCGGCCGACGGCCTACTTGCTCGAGATCTTCTTCTGCAGCGACGCGAGCCGTTCTTTGAACGCCGGTTGGTCCATCGACCACACCTGTGGCGTGAGTTCGCGATCGACGGCCACCGAGTGCTCGTCGATGTCGGCCATGTCGACGATGCTGGCCTTCGTCTTGACCAGCAGGTCTCGGGGTGCCTCGGCCGCCTTTCGCCCCATGGCGATCGCGGTGTCGAGGAGGTCGGCGTCGGGCACGCACTTGTAGGCGAGCCCGATTCGCTCGGCTTCACGGCCGTCGAGGACCTCGCCGAGCAACACCGACGCCATGACGCTCTGCGGGCCGGCGATGCGGCGGAACATCCAGGTGTGCCCGCCACCCGGGTGGATGCCCAGTTGCAGGAATCGGGAGTCGAACTTCGCTCGCTCGGCTGCGATGCGCACGTCGCACACGAGCGCCAGGTTCGAGCCGGCGCCGACGGCGGCGCCGTTCACCGCGGCGATCGTCGGAAGCGGGCAGGACCCGAACCGCAGGAAACCCTCGTAGATCTTCTTGAGGCCTTCCTCCTTCGATGCGCCGAGCTGCGACAGATCGGCGCCGGCGCAGAACGCCGGCGGCTCGCCCGTGACCACGACGGCGCCGACCGACTCGTCGGCCTCGACGGTGTCGAGCGCGTCGACGATCTCGGCGTTCATGTCGAGGTTGAGGGCGTTGCGCCGATCGGGGTCGTTCAGCGTGAGGACGGCGACGCCGTCGGTGATCTCGGTCCGGAGGTAGGTCATCCCGGCGAGTCTGACATCCCCCGGATGTGATCGCGGACCCGCCGCAACAGGTCGGTGAGCGTCTCGAGGTCGTCCTCGCCCAACGCCTCTTGCAGCAGTTCGTCGAGATCCGCCACGTGCCCAGGGGCCGCGGCCAGTACCACGTCGAGCCCCGCCGGCGTCAGGGACGCCCAGAGCCCGCGACGGTCTTCGGGACACGCTTCGCGGGTCACGTGTCCCGCCGCCTCGATCCGGTCGATGAGGCGCGTGAGTCCGCTGGTGCTCATCGTCATGTCACGCGCGAGGTCCGACATGCGCAGCCGTTGCCCCGGTGTCCGCGCCAGACGGATGAGGACGCCGAGCCAGGGGACCGGGGGTGCGTCGGTCTGGGCCAAGCGCTTGGTGAGGGTGGTGATCAACTCGTTGTGGGTTTCGACCAACATCCCGAGCGCCTCGACCCGCGGATCGTCGAGCGAGCCGACGGCGGCATGGGGGTCGGGGACGACGGCCTTGGCGCCAGCGTACGGACAACATGTTGCGCGCGCAACGACCCAGGCGTATGTTGTTGTGAGTACAACAATCCCCCACGCAACCAATACCAGGAGCAGATCATGAGCAACGACACCCTTACCCGCACCGCTGCCGGGACCACCGTCCCGGCCCCGGGTCGCTACGAGATCGACCCGACCCACAGCTCGGTGAACTTCCAGGTCAGGCACCTCGGCCTCTCGAAGGTCCGTGGCGGCTTCGAGTCGTTCTCCGGCACCGTCGAGATCGCCGAGGACCCGGCCGCGAGTTCGGTCGAGGTCAGCCTCGACGCTTCGAGCTTCACCACCGGCAACGACGATCGCGATGGCCACGTGAAGTCAGCCGACTTCCTCGACGTCGAGCAGTTCCCGACGATGACCTACCGCTCGACCGGCGTCCGTCAGGACGGCGACGACTGGAAGGTCGACGGCGAACTGACCGTACGCGACGTCACTCGTCCGGTGACACTCGACGTCGAGTTCGAGGGTGCGGGCGAGGATCCCTGGGGCAATGGCCGCATCGCGTTCGCTGCGGCGACGGAGGTCGATCGCGACGAGTTCGGGATCACGTGGAACCAGGCACTCGAGACGGGTGGCGTGCTGGTCGGCAAGACGGTCAAGATCACCATCGACGTACAGGCCGTCGCCGCGTCCTGACGCCCACCTCCATCCATCACGAGGAGGCCGCGCCGTGGCTCCGATCCAGCTCAGCGAACTGAACCATGCCGTGCTCTTCGTGCGGGACGTGCCCACGGCGCAGGCCTTCTACACCGACGTCCTCGGATTCGTGGTCGTGTCCGCTGACGCCGGTGGACGCGCCACTTTCCTCCGGGCGGGAGGATCGAGCAATCACCACGACCTCGGTCTGATCGCGGTCGGAGCCGGCGCTCCCCGTCCGCCCCGGGGAGCGACCGGCCTCTACCACCTCGCCTGGCGCGTCGACTCCATCGAGGAGCTGGCGCGAGCCCGAGAGATCCTCTCCGGACGTGGCGCCCTGGTCGGTCAATCCGACCACGGCGTCTCCAAGTCGCTCTACGCCGTCGATCCCGACGGCGACGAGTTCGAGGTCATGTTCCTGACCCCGCCCGACGAGTGGGGTCCCGACGAGTCGTCGGCCATCGTCGCCCCGCTCGATCTCGATGCCGAGGTCCGTGCCCGCTCCGGCCGATGACCGATCCGGGCTGGGCTCAGTCCGTCCGGATGACGCTCGGTGAGCGCGTGAAGAACTCCTCGACCTCGGACTCGTATCGGTACTCCTGTTCGGGTCCGACGGTCCGGCGCAGACGGAGCGCTTCGATGAACGCCCGGACGGTGCCGGCCGAGGTGTGCGTGTAGTCGAAACCCGACTGCTTGAGGCGACGGTTGTCGATACCGCGGCCGTAGCTCAACAAGTCGACGATCTCCGGCGGGATGTCGATCCCCAGACGCCGCAAGCCCGAGGCCACGAGTCCCTGGCCGATCGGTGGGAGAGCGACGGTGCGCTTCCCGCAGATCGCGGCGACCTCGCTCCAGGGCAGTTGGCCGTCGCCGGCGACGTTGAAGACGCCGGCGAGGTTTTCGTCGAGCACGTGGAGCACGGCTCGGATCACGTCGTCCTCGTGGACGAACTGGAACCGAGGGTCGAAGCCGAAGATCGACGGGACGACCGGGGCCTGGAGCATCTTGGACAACGGCGTCTGGATCTCCTTGCCCAACACGTTGGAGAAGCGCAGCATCGACACGGCGACGTGCGGGTTGTCGACGGCGAAGTCGTGCACGTAGGACTCGACCTCGGCCAACGAACGCTCGACGCGATGGCGCGGCGGCATCTGACGTTGCGTCTCCTCGGTGAACCACACCGGGTCGCGCGGATGGCAGCCGTACACGTACGACGACGACTTGACCACGACGTTGCGCACGCTCGAGTCCGTCGCTGCGGCGAAGAGGTTCATGGTGCCGATCACGTTGATCTCGTGCATGGCCCGACCCGACATCGACGTCGAATCGACGACGAGGAACGTGTGCACGATCGTGTCGACCTGCGTTGCCGACACGATGCGGGACAGGATCGAGTAGTTCTCGTCGCTGCGGACGTATTCGGTCCGCTCGAGTTCGACCTGCGGCTCTCGGGTGTCGAGACCCACGATGATGTCGACCGTCGGGTCGGCTTCGAGCGCCTTGGCGACGCGCCCGCCCCAGAACGACCCGAGACCGGTGACGAGGACGCGACGGCCCATCTCAACCGCTCCAGACGGACCGGCGCGTGCGGAGCATGTCGTAGAGGGCTTCCTGGATCTGCTGTCGGATCGCCTCCGACTCGTCCATCACCTTCGACCGCGAGTAGCGCGGCTGGTCCGGCGTCTCGTCGAAGTACACCGGGTCGAGCACCCGGAGCTTGAACTTCGCCGGGAACCACAGCGCCGAACCGAGCGGTCCGAGCAGCGCACCGAAGGTCAACATGTTGGCAGTGATCGGCGCGTACGGGAGGCCGAGCGCCTTGGCCAGCGGTGCGAGATTGGCGAGCGTCGGCATCGATTCCTCGGCGCCGACGACGGCGATCGGGACCACCGGGACGCCGGCGCGCATGGCGATCTGGACGAACCCGCCTCGTCCGAAACGGCGGAGGCGGTAGCGCTCGTTGAAGGTCTTGCCCGGACCCTTCGACCCCTCGGGGAACACCAGGACCAACTGGCTCTGTTCACGGAGGAGGCGGTACGCGTTGTCGGGGTGGGCGAGCACGCCGCCGCTGCGCGACCACAGGGTCCCTGCGACGGGCAGCTTCTTGAAGAGTTCGTCGGCAAGGCCGTACACCGGCCGTTCGAGTTCGGTCTCGATGCCGTGCATGATCACCGGGGCGTCGCTCGGGATGGCCGCGGCGTGGTTGGCGACGAGGAGTGCGCCCCCATCTGTGGGGATCTTCTCGAGCCCCTCCCACTCGGCACGGAACCAGTGTTCGTAGAACGGCTGGAACAGGGCGCGTGCCATCGCCCTGGTCTTCTCCGACCGGCCCCACTCGTCGACATCGGATTGTCTGGGGTCCTCGAGCGGCTCGGCGTCAGGCGCCGGTGCCGGCACCGGGACCAGGTGCGCACCGGTGCGCGGGACCTCGGTGGTGGGACGGGCCATGGCCATGATCGTAGGCGCCTCCCGACGAGGCCTGCGCATCGGTTGGCGGACCCACCGATAGCGTCGTCCCGGTGACCGCGGCGCCCGACATCCCCCCGGTGCCGCCTCGCAAACCGGGGTTGCGGGAGGCCGGCGCCGCCTTGGCGATTCCGGAATTCCGCCGGTTCTGGATCGGCGCGCTGGTGTCCAACAGCGGGTCGTGGATGCCGTACGTGTCGGTGCCCTTCGTCCTGTTTCAACTCACGGAGTCGGCCACGTGGGTCGGGGTCGCCTCCTTCGCCCAGTTCTTCCCAGCGGTGTTGGTCGGCCCACTCGGCGGATCGCTCGCCGATCGTTACCCACGGCGATCGGTCCTGCTGGTCACCCACGCGGTCATGGCGCTCCTGGCGCTGGGACTGTGGGCGCTCTGGGCCACGGGTGCCGCCGAGCCGTGGAGCATCACGGCGTTGGTTGCCGCATTCGGCGCGACCGCCGGGATCAACATCGGCTCGTGGCAGGCCTTCGTGTCCGAACTCGTCCCACGACCGCTGCTGTTGAATGCCGTCACCTTGAACTCGGCCCAGTTCAACGGGGCGCGTGCATTCGGGCCCGCCCTCGGCGGGTTGGTGTTGGCGACGCTCGGTCCGTCCGGAGCGTTCGCTCTCAACGCGCTGTCGTTCGTCGCGGTCCTCGGCGCGCTCGCATCGATCGGACATCGGCCGGCGGCGATCGAGTCGACGACCGACCGTTCGTCGGTGCTCGGCGAGACCCGGGAGACCATCGTCTACATCCGCCGTATGCCCGGCATCGCCTCCTGCATCGGTGTCGTGGCCGCCATCGGGTTCCTCGGCAGCCCGGTGTTCCCGCTGCTCGCTGTGTTCGCCGAGGAGGTCTTCGCGGTCAGCGACTCGTACTACGGACTGCTCGGCGCAGCACTCGGCATCGGCGGCGTGATCGCCACGCCCTTCGTGGCCGGACGAGGGAGCGCCGTCCGGCGCTCCTCGTTGGCCGGGCGCGGGCTGTTGCTGTACGCACTTGCGCTGGTGGCATTCGCCCTCTCGCCGGTGTTCCCCATGGCGGTGGTGGCGTTGGCCGTGGCGGGCGGCGCCTACCTCGGTGTGTCGTCGACGCTGAACACGACGATCCAGGTGCAGGTCGCCGAGGAGCGGCGGGGCAAGGTGCTCGCGCTCTACGTGATGGGCCTCACCAGCAGCTATCCGCTGGGTTCGCTCGTGCAGGGCGCGCTCGCCGACCGGATCGGCGTGCGGGCGGTGACCGCGATGGCCGGTCTCGCGTTGGCCGTCGTGTGGCTCCGTATCCGAGCGTCGGGACGGTTCGCGCTGATGGACCGGTCGGGAGATGCCGCTCTGGAGTGACGCTGCTCATGCAGCCCGTGTGATGCCGACGTCGGCCGCCCACTCGGTCCCGGTTGCACAGGAATCGCCGGCGGGACACCACGAGCAATGGGGTGCTGGTCGGAGCTGCGTGGGCGCGGTGCCCCACCGGGTCTCGATCATCGCGGTCACGGTGCGCACCACGCGCTCGGTCGCCGCTTCGAGCACGCCCTCGGTCACGGTCTCGGCGACCGGCAGCCCGGAATCGAGGTACACGGTCGCGAGCCGTCGGGGTGGAAGGCCGATCCGCAGCGTGTCGACGAGGGCGTAGAAGCGCAGATCGTCGACGTGGTGCTGGTGCGGACTCCCGGTCTTCAAGTCGATGATGACCTTGCCACCGCGCATCGCCTGTCCCAGTGTGAGGTCGGGCCTCCCCGACAACACGATGCGCCCACCGCACACCTCGGCGCGACTCTTGCCGTCGATCACGGGCCGCCAGCGCGATCGCAACGGGGGGAAGCACTCCTCGAATGCGGTCACCAACTCGACCGCTGCCCGTCGCAGCTCGGCCAGATCGACCGTCGACAGTGTCCGCAGGAACCGCCCGATCGACTGGAACCGGTCATCGATCAGGTGCTCGATCGAAGCGTCGACCGCGCGCCCGGGCTCGACCTCGCCGCGCCAGTTGGCCGTGAGTTCGATCGCCTTGTGACTCACCGTGCCCCGCGCCGCCGGCACACTCCATGCGAACGGGGCATCGAGTTGCGCTCGCCACCGCCCCTGGCAGGCGTTGAACGCCGCAAGCGGCGTCTTCCCGACCCAGAGGTCCTCGCCGTCGGGTAGCAGACCGACGACGTCGGCCAGTCGCTCGTCGAGTTCGGCCTGCAGGTCGGCCGCCACGGCGGGGCCGATATCAGGGCCGTCGTCGCCGTGGCGGCCCAGGAGATCGATGACCCGCTGCTGCGCGGGGCGGTACTCGAGAACGGATGTGGCGGTGCTCATGGCATCGACCATCGCACGGAGGGTGTGACAGGAACTCCCGTTCGGTGGATCGAGTGGGTTGCGGAGTTCCTGTCACCGGTCCTGGGGATGATGGATCCCGATGTCGACCACCCTCGCTTTCGCCCATGCGGTCCGCACGCTCAGCGAGTCCGCTCGTCTCCAGAACCTCGACGTTCCGATGTTTCGCAGCCCGCCGCGCCGGTCGACCGCGATGCGCACCGTCCGCCGCACTCCCCGCGGCGCCACCATCTCGGTCGTGGTGGCCGATCGCCCGTGGACCAACGTCCTGGCCGACCTGATCGACGGTCTGGTCCTCGTGAACGGACTCGACGGTCGGGCGGCCATCCGTTGCCGGACGGCGTTGTGGTCGGCGCTCGAACGAGACGAGGTCCTGGCGGCATGAGCGCGACGATGCGTGCCGTAGCGTCCGGTCGTGGAGTCCTACCGGATCATCGCGAGTCGCGCCGATGTCGACGGCGTACCGATCGCGTTCACCTACGCCGACGTGTTCGTGGTCCTCCGTGACGGAGCGCCCGTTCCCGCCGCCACCGACTGGGAGGCGCAGATCCACACCGATCGTTCGGTGCCCATCGCCCAGTCGCGCCACGACCTGGCGTTCCACATCGCCGACGGTTCCTCCTTGCGGGGGCCGGCGATCGTGCGGTTCACCGACGGGCGGCGGCACCTGTTCCGTGGCGACGGCGATCTCGACGGGTTCGTCCGAGAGGTTCCGCCCGTGGCCCCGTGACCGGTCGCAAGTGACAAATGGCATTGCATGTGACGGTTCTCGTCGCGATGCGCCACGGGTACGGACGCGATCGCCCCCTCCCAGGAGACCTCTGTGTCCGATTCCAGCACCATGCCCGACGGATCGGGCGGCGAACCGATCGACGAGCCGACCGACACGGTCGATGACCCGGAGCCCGCAGCGTCGCCATGGCGCCAGCGGGCGGCAGCCGCGTGGCCATACCTACGTTGGCCGACCTACATCGGCGCCGGTCTGTTCGCGCTGTTCGTCCTGGCCGCCGTCTGGCTCTGGACCACGACCGATCTCCCCGACGCCGTCGCTGCCGGTGAATCGGCGGTCCTGCTCGACCGCAACGGCGACGAGTTGGCCGTGCTCGCCCAGGACGGTCTGCGGCTCGAGGTGTCGCTCGGAGACATCGATCCGAGCGTCGTCGACGCGCTGATCGCTGCCGAGGACCAACGGTTCTACGATCATGACGGCGTCGATCCCGTCGGCATCGTGCGGGCGCTGTGGAACAACGTTCGCAACGACGACCTCCAAGGTGGATCGACGATCACCCAGCAGTTGGTCAAGAACGTCTACCTGAACGACGACCGCACGTTGTCGCGCAAGGTCCGTGAGGCGGTCCTGTCGGTCAAACTCGAACAGACCACCAGCAAGGACGAGATCCTCACCCGCTACCTGAACGCCGTCTACTTCGGTCGCGGTGCCTACGGCATCGAAGCCGCGGCCATGACGTACTTCGAGGTCCCGGCGGCCGAGCTCCAGCCCGAGCAGTCGGCGCTGCTGATCGGCATCCTCCGTTCGCCCGAAGCGCTCGACCCGGCGGAGTCACCCGACGCGGCCAAGGAACGCCGCGACGACGTACTCGCGGCGATGGGCGATATCGGCGCGCTCGAATCTGACGACGTCGAATCGGCGCAGTCTGCGCCCGTCGAGGTCGCCGACGAGGCGTCGCCGACGACACTCAGCGCCGAAGTCGGCGTCCACTTCGTGGAGAAGGTCCGCGCCGACCTCGTCGAGGAATTCGGGGAGCAGGCGCTCTACGACCGGGGCCTCGTCATCCACACCACGCTCGACATCGCCGACCAGAAGGCGGCCGAAGACGCCGTGGCGAAGAGCCTCGACGATCCCGATGACCCACAGGCAGCGGTCGTCGGCATCGATCGACAAGGCGCGGTCCGCGCCTGGGTCGGTGGCCGTGACTTCGATGAACTCCAGCTCGACCTGGTGTCCGACGATGCCGGCACCGGCCGTCAGCCCGGGTCCACGTTCAAGCCGCTCGTGCTCGCTGCCAACTTCGAGGCCGGGCACGGTGCCGGACAGGAGTTCGCTGCGCCGCCCGAGATCACCCTCGACATCCCGCCGGAACCGTGGACCGTCGAGAACGCCGGTGGCCAGGGCTACGGCAGCCTGTCGCTGTTCGAAGGCACCGTGAACTCGGTGAACACCGTCTATGCCCAGGCACTCGCCCAGGTCGGTCCAGAGGCCGTGGCCGATCTCGCTGATCGAGCCGGCATCGGCCGTGAGCTCGACCCGCAGCCGTCGATCGCGCTCGGGACCGAGGAGGTCTCACCACTCGAACTCGCCACCGTGTACTCGACGTTGTCGCGTTCCGGTGAGCGCATCGACCCCTACCGGTACACCAAGGTCGAGACACGAGACGGCGACGTCGTGTGGGAGATGGACGACCCGGAGACCGAACAGGTCATCGAGGCCAATGTGGCCGACACCGTCAGCCACGTCCTCTCCGAAGTCCCCGAGCGTGGGACGGCGACCAGAGCCGCACTCGATCGCCCGATGGCCGCCAAGACCGGCACCACCCAGCGCAACGCAGACGCATGGCTTGCCGGTTACACGCCGGAGTACACCGCGATCGTCTGGATGGGCGATGCCGACGGAAACGAGCCGATGGACACGGTCGACGGCGAGCGCGTCTTCGGCGGCTCAATCCCCGCACAGATCTGGAAGGACTTCATGACGGTCGCGCTCGAGGACGTCGAGCCGACGGACTTTCCCGCGCCAGACGAGTCGCTGCTCGGCGATCCGGAGGACGACACGTCACTCACCGTCAATCCCGCAACCGCTCAGGCGGGGGATCAGGTGCGCGTCGAGGGCACGGGCTTCGAGCTGTGCGTCAACGGCTGGTACGCCGTCGTCGACGGTCCGACCGGCTCGCCGGCCGACAACGATGCGGACAAGGACGACGAGAAGAAGGACGACAAGAAGGAGGAGGGCGACACCGAGCGGGCCGAGCCGTTGCACCTGGAGAGTTCGTCCGACGGGGGCTCGACGGAGTCCGGCCGCAGCGCGTCCTTCACCTTGCCGTCCACCACCGCAGACGGCGCCTACACCGTGTCTGCCCGGTGCGATTTCGGCACCGGTCCGCAGCCCTACGGACCCAACGCGACGCTGACCGTCGCCGACCCCGATGCGCGCTCGACCACGACGACCGAGCCGGAGGACGAGGACGAGGACAAGGACAAGGAAGACGGGGACAAGGAAGACGGGGACAAGGAAGACGGGGACAAGGAAGACGAGGACAAGGAGACGACGACCACCACGTCGACCACGAGTACGTCGACCACCACGTCGACGACGAGCACCACGACGACCACCCAGCCGGCCGAATAGCGTGACGCCAGCGCCCGGGTGGCGGAACTGGCAGACGCAGAGGGCTTAAACCCCTCGGACCTCTCGAGGTCGTGCGGGTTCGAGTCCCGCCCCGGGCACGCTCTGCGGCGTCTTGTCGGACTTCCGTGGTCCTGTCCGACCGGCGGGTGAACGTTCGCCGGTAGCCTTCGACGATGGACGCCCGCCCGCCGCAGCTCGCGCCCGTCATCGCACGACGGCCGTGACCATCGAGCCGATTCTCTTCGTCGCCGCTGCGCTCACGCTGACGGCGGTGGTCGCCTCGAAGCTCGCAGCGCGACTCGGTATCCCGGCGTTGTTGTTGTTCCTGGCGCTCGGGATGCTCGTCGGCGTCGACGGGCCCGGCGGCGTCGAGTTCGACGACGCTGCGGTGGCTCAGGCAGTCGGCGTTGCCGCACTCGCGCTCATTCTGTTCGACGGCGGCCTCGGCACTCGCTGGGACGTGGTGCGGCCGGTGGTCGGTCCGGGCATCGCACTGGCGACGGTGAGCGTCGCGGTCACGGCCGGTGTCACCGGGGCCGTCGCGACGTGGGTGCTCGACCTCCCGATCGAGGTGGGACTGCTGCTCGGCGCGATCGTGTCGTCCACCGACGCTGCCGCCGTGTTCTCGGTGCTCCGGTCTCGGAGCACCGGATTGCGTGGCGGCATCCAACCGACGCTCGAACTCGAGTCCGGTGCCAACGACCCGATGGCGGTGTTCCTCACCATCGGCCTCGTCGAACTCGCGGCGGGCACGACGTCGTCGTGGACCGAGCTCATCCCTGGGCTCATCGCACAGGCGGGGATCGGTTGCGCCGCCGGCCTCGTTGCGGGCTACGTCGGCCGACTCGTGCTCAACCGCATCGAGTTGGGGAGCGACGGTCTGTATCCCGTGCTCAGCATCTCGATCGCGCTCTTCACCTACGGCGGTACGGCACTGGCCGGCGGGAGCGGATTCCTGGCCGTGTACCTGTGCGGACTGTGGTTGGGGAACCACGACGTCATCCACGGCAACAGCATCAGCCGTTTCCACGACGCCGTGGCGTGGCTCGCACAGATCGGCATGTTCCTCGTGCTCGGCCTGCTCGTGTCGCCGTCTCGTCTGCCTTCGGTTGCCTGGAGCGCGTTCGCGGTCACTGCGGTCCTGATCCTCGTCGCTCGCCCGATCGCCACCGCGCTGTCGCTGACCCCGTTCCGGGTTCCGTGGCGCGACCAGGCGGTGGTGGCGTGGATCGGGCTGCGCGGTGCCACGCCGATCATCCTGGCCACGTTCCCGCTCGTCGAGGGGATCCCGCAATCACAGACCCTCTTCGACGTCGTCTTCTTCGTCGTGTTGACGTCGGTGCTCGTGCAGGGGACCACGGTCGGGCCGGTCGCCCGCCTGTTGGGGGCGACGAGCCACGCACCGCCGCGGCAACCGTCACCCCTCGAACCGGGACGCCCCTTGCCCGACGGCACGTCGCTGCGCCAACTCACGATCGTCGACGGGACATTCGCCGACGGTCGTGCCCTCGTCGACCTCCACCTTCCCCAACGGGCGCTCCTGGTCCTGCTCGAGCGAGACGGCACCTTCGTCGTCCCGACGGGCGCGACCCATCTCGCGGCGGACGACATCGTGACGCTGCTCGTCGACGACGACACCTTCGCCGAGACACGCAGCCTCTTGATGGCGGGCGAGCCGGCACCCGGCCAACCCGACTGATCGGCAGCCCAGCGTTCAGGTCGCGGACCGGCCGTGTTTCCAATAGCCGCGAACCGTCGCCTCGGACCGGGACATGCCCCGTTCGTCGAAGAGGTGCTTGCGGATCTTCTGCACTGCAGCGGCTTCACCGGCGACCCAGATGGCGGGCGGCATCTCGGCAAGATCGGTGACGGCAGCGACGAGCGCGGTCCCCGGGGTGTCGTCGCCGTTGTCGTGCCAGGTCACCTCGGCGCGGTCGTGTGACGGGAGGTCGAGTTCGGCGTCGGAGGTGACGACCTCGATCAACACCTGTACCGGCGTGGTGACGGGTATCTGTTCCAGCAGTTGGCTGATCGCGGGGATGGCGGTCTCGTCACCGGCGAGGAGGTAGCTCGACGCGTCGGTGTCGATCTCGTAGCCACGGCCGGGGCCCGACACGGCCACCTCGTCGCCGACCGACGCGGCGGCGGCCCAGTCGGAGGCGGCCCCGCCGTCGTGGACCACGACATCGATGGTGAGTTCGTTGGCGTCGGTGTCGAGGAAACGCGGTGTGAACGTTCGGATCGGTGCACGGTCGCCGGACGAGAGCTCGAACTGGTTGCCCGTCCACGTCGGCATCTCCAGGGCAGCGCCGACCGCCGGCGGGATCAGCAGTCGCACCGATGAGGCAGGCTCGTCGATCACCAGCCCGGCGAGTTCGGGTCCGTCGAGTACGAAGCGCTGCATCCTCGGGGTCAACGATTCGATCCGTTCCACCGTCGCTCGTCGGAAGGGCGGTGGCTCTCTACGTGTCGGGACCCGGGTGTCGCTCACCACGCCACTGTGGCATCTGCGTTCACTCCTCTGCGTGCGCGGTCAGCCGATCGAGATAGAGGGCGCGCACCGCGAGGATCTCTCGGACCTCGCCGGCGACGTCGGCGGCGAACTGTTCCCGGAACGTCTCGTCGGTCAGGACCGACACGGCGAACTGCAGGCCGGAGAAGGCGCCGATGAACCCCGCCACGACGAGATGGGCGCGGGTGAGTATCAGGTCGTTCCCGAACAACGCGGCACGCCAGAGCACGTCTCGATCTTCGCTCAGCGAATCGACGGCGACCCACTGGAGGATGGTCGTCTCGCGCACGGTGAGGAGTTCGAACAAGACGTAGAAGACGGTGACGGGCACGGCGACCAACAGCACCTGGATCGAGATGCCCACGAACCGCATGAGGGCGAGGTTGCGGCGGGTCGAACCGTCGAGCGGGGGGACGGCCACAGCACCCGACCGATCCATCGGCTCGACCCCGGCGAGCGGCGATCCAGCGCAGCAGTCGAGGACGTCCTGCCACGACGAGAACCGTTGGTCGTGGGCGCGTTCGCGACGGAGCGAGACGGCGATGAAGGTCGACCCGAGGAGGACGAGCAGCGCGAGGACCATCACGAAGTACGGGCCGGGGAGGTCTTGGGCGACCTGCCACATCTCGGCGTTGAGAACGAGGAAGGCAGAGAAGAGCAACAGCAGCGGCAGGGTCTTGCCGAGCAGGTCCATGAGCCCGCCGACTTCCTGGAAGAACCGCAGCGCGCTCCAACGCATCAGCGGGAACATGCCGTAACTGACGATGACGTAGGTGATCGCGAGCACGATGAGGTTCGTCACGACGGTGGCGACGGCGGCGCCGACGGGAGAGTCCTCGTTGACCATGGCGGGGAGCGCCGCGGGGACCAACACGAACGCCGTGAGTTCGGGCCATCCGATGTCGTCCGGGAGCGACAGGGGCGGGCGGCGTCGCAACGCGTTCACGCCGGCGAAGGCACCGACGACGAACGCACTGCCGACGACGAAGGTGACCGCTTGGGACCACCCGCTCACCCGGTCGCCGAAGGCGAGGAACAGTTCGGCGAACAGCACGAGCGTCAGGAACGGGGTCGCCCGTGTCCAGATGTCGGCCGTGGCCGAGTAGTCGGCGATGAGGTGTGGAACTCCCCGGTGGACGAACCACCGCTCGGTCTCGCTCCGCAGCCGGGCGCGCTCGTCCGCAGGGATCTGCGTCGCTGCGTCGTCCGGCATGGCGTCAACATTGTGTCCGGCCGGCAGGCAGGATGGGGTCATGGCATCACCCGACCGCTCCAACGACATCCCCGAACGCGCACTCGAGTTGCGCTCGACGCTCACCGACGACGGAATGGTCACGATGGACGTGCGTGAGGCCGACGTTCGTCCACCCGGCGATGGTGAGGTCGTGGTGCGGGTCGAGGCGGCACCGATCAATCCGTCGGACCTCGGGATGATGCTGGCGATGGCCGACCCCGAGAAGGCATCGGCCGCGAACGGCGATCGTCCAGGCGTGTCGCTGCCGGTGTCGCCGGCGGCCATGGCCGGCATGGCCGCACGCGTCGGTGAGCCCATGCCCGTCGGCAACGAGGGAGCGGGGGTGGTCGTCTCCGCCGGCTCCTCCGACGATGCGCAGGCATTGCTCGGTCGCACCGTCGGATTCGTGTCCGGCCACTCGTACTCGCAGTACCAGACGCTCCCGGCGCAAGCCTGCCTGGCGATGCCCGAGGGCACCTCACCCGAACAGGCTGCCGCACCGTTCGTGAACCCGCTCACGGCGCTCGGCATGGTCGAGACGATGCGCCTCGAAGGACACACCGCGCTCATCCACACCGTCGGCGCATCGAACCTCGGGCTCATGCTCAACCGGATCTGCGCCGCGGATGGTGTGGGCCTCGTGAACATCGTGCGTCGGGCCGAGCAGGGCGATCTGGTGAAGGCCGACGGCGGCGAACACGTCGTCGTGTCCAGCGCCGACACGTTCCACGACGACCTGCTCGATGCCATCCGGGCCACCGGCGCGACCATCGCCTTCGACGCCATCGGGGGCGGCGAGCTCGCCGGCCAGCTGCTCTCCGCGATGGAGAAGGTCGCGTCCGAGGGGGCCGCCTTCAGCCGCTACGGCTCCGACACCCACAAGCAGGTGTACATCTACGGCGGTCTCGATCGAAGCCCGACCCTCCTCCGTCGCGACTTCGGCATGAGCTGGGGACTCGGCGGCTGGCTGCTCACCCCGTTCCTCGGCCGTGTCGGGGGTGAACGCGCGCAGGAACTCCGTCAGCGCGTCGCCGATGAGATCACCACGACGTTCGCCAGCGCCTACGGCCATCGCCTCACGCTGGAGGAGGCCGTCGACCCGGATCAGGTGAAGCGCTACGGCAAGATGGCGACCGGCGACAAGGCGCTGGTCACCCCACACGGCGCGGGATGACCAGCCCGGCTCACACGGTGCGGCCGGAGAACGCGACCAGGCGCTCGATCGGCGGTGCAGAGGCTCGCACCCGTAGCCGGGGTGTCACTTGGCGGGGTATCGGGGTGGGGCAAAAAGGAGACCGCTGCGTTCAGTTCGGGTAGCGCTCCGCCAGGTCGGCGAGGACCTGGAGACAATCGGCCGCGCACGCGCTGATGATGTCGGCGACCGGTTCCACGGAATCGATGCGTCCGGCGACCTGGCCGCTCAGCGCCAGGCTGGCTTCCATGTCGCCGCCGAAGTAGAGATCGAGTGTGCTGCCGATCAGCGCCGTCATCGCGTTGGTCTCGGTGTCGTGCTCGAGGGCTTCGCTCCGATTGGTCCGCAGCGCGCGCAGCGCCGGTGACGTGTGCCGGTTGAGGAACACGGTGTCGGTCTCGGCGGCGTCGAGGATCGCCTGCTTCCAGTTGTCGTGGACCGGCGACTCGGCAGCCGACACCATGCGCGTCCCCATCTGCACGCCCTCGGCGCCGAGCGCGAGGGCGGCGGCCATCGTCGGTCCGTCGACCATGCCACCGGCCGCGATGATCGGCACGTCGACCTTCGAACGGATGAGCGGGAGCAGCACCATCAGCGCGACGTCGCGGGGATTCTTGAAGCCGCCGCCTTCGCCGCCCTCGACCACCAGTCCGTCGACCCCGGCCTCGATCGCCTTGAGGGCGCCATGCAGCGTCGGCACCACGTGGAACACGGTGAGCCCGGCGTCCTTCAGCAGCGACGTGTACTTCATCGGGTTGCCGGCCGACGTGGTCACGAACTTCACGCACTGGTCGATCACGAAGTCGACGATGCCGGGGTCGCGGACGAACGCCTGGGCGATGTTGACGCCGAAGGGCTTGTCGGTGAGGTCGTGCATCTTGGCGATCTCGGCCTTCACGTTGTCGAGTTCGCCGCTCGACGTCTCGATGATCCCGAGTCCGCCGGCGTTGGACACGGCCGAGGCGAGCTGAGCGCGGGCGATCCAGCCCATCGGGGCCTGGACGATCGGGATGTCGATGCCGAGCATCTCGGTGACGCGGTTGCGGAAGACGGGAGCCATGGCGCCGATCTTGACCGATCGGCCGTCGCGCTGCCTCAAGCCGAGCGCGGTTCGCGTCGATGAGGATGACAGTGTCGGTCACCATGGAAGCCCCGAACGCCGCGCCCGGACCAACGGTCCGTCCCGTGCGTTTCTCGTGGACCGACGACTTCGACCCGATCTGGACCCGCCGGCCCGAACTCGCCATCTCGGCCAACGCCGTGTCGCTGCTGATGCCCCACGTCGAGCCCTACGTCGTCGATGCCGTGTCCGAGGTGACCGGTTCTCTGACC